>USKL01000172.1 GCA_900555225.1 uncultured Collinsella sp. | reverse complement strand
GCTGCTGCGGCTTCCAGGAGCCCACGTTGGCGTCGTACTGGTTCAGCGCGCTGTTGCCGCCCTGCGCGATGGGCGCCAGGATCTCGCTTTGGTGGGAACTCATCGACTCGCCATCGGGAATGGCCAGCGAGATGTCCCAGCTCTGACAGATCACGTCGACACGCTCGAACATCCACTCGGCAAGCTGCTTTAAGTGGGCGATGTCATCCGCATAGACCGTATCGTCCTGATACTTAAGGTTGTTAAGCTCATCTTGCGTCTTTTTGATCTGGTCGCGCAGGGCGTAGGCACTCTGCGACAGCTCCTGACGGGTGGACAGTGGCGTTCGAAGATAGCCATTGTTAAAAGAATCGATGACCTCGCCGATCTGGTCCTCGTCACCGTAGGACACGATGGTTTGATACAGACCGTCGAGCCTGGTATAGAGCTGATCATCGGTGAGCACAGTTTCTTCCTGGACCACCTCGGCAGAATCGTCCTGCTTGGTATCGTCCTCAGTCGCCTCGCCCTTTTGGCGCGTGGGGAAGGTCGTCTGCGCGGCCTGGCCAAACTGGTCATAGAAGCCAGGCATGACACCCATGGGATCGGTCGTCACGAACCAATAGGCACCGCCGCAAACGACGGCAAGGACCGCGATGATAATGAGTGGCTTGGGGATATGACGCTTGTGCTTGTGATAGGCGTCCTCGTCGGGATGCACCTTGCGCTTGGGTTTTTGAGCATCGTCGTGCAGGGAAACGGGCGTGGGAATATCGACCTTGGGGATACCGAAATCCTTATCGAAAGCCGGCAGCACGCAGGTCTCGTTAGGATCAGCGGCATCCGAAAGCACCGCAGCGGCAGAGGCCGGCGCATGCGGCACCTCGGTATCGATCTGCTCTTGCGTTAGGCGCGGATGCGGCCGCGTCCTCGGAGAGGATGCCCGGAGCGGGGCGTCCGCATTTGGGGCACGTACGATCATGCGGAGAAAGACGGGCACCGCAGCCCTCGCAGAACACGAACTCGGTGTGCTCGGGGCCATCGCCCGGACCCACATAGGCGTTGCAGTAGGGGCAGAACGAGGCGCCGTCCTCGATAGTCTTAAGGCAATGCGGGCAGATCACGGCATCCTCTTTTCGAAGCAATTCAAACAATCGAGGTTAGAGCATAACATCGCCACGGCCCCACAGGAGCAAGGCACCAATTCAACATCGCCAGGGCGCGTAGTTACTTCTTCTTTTTGCTTGGCATCGAGACTTTGATGCCTTGGGCGGACTTGGTCACGCGAGAGCGCTTGGCTCCGGTACTCTTCTTTTTCTTGGGCTGGGCCTGGGCCACGCCCTCGAGTGCACGGGCCTCGGCCTCGCGAGCGGTGCGATCTTCGCGGCGCTGCGCCATGTCGGCGGCGACGCGCTTGGCAAAACGCTCGGCCGTCGAACCCGTCGAGCTCACCTTGCCGCCACCGCGACCCAGGTGGACGCGCACACCACGGCCAAAACCAGTTGCGGCATGACGACGACGCGGCTTGAGCGAATCCATCATCGTGGCCAGCTTAAAGAACACCGAGCAGGTAAAGACCACGATGACAGCCAAGATAACCATCTGACCCATCGACAGGTTGGCAATGGACAGCAGCTCCGGAAATCCGATAACGCCCACCAGGATGCCGGCGACTACAAACACAAAGAGCACAACACGTAAGGGCGTGAGCGGCTGCGAGATGCGCCAGATCAGACTGACGCTCGCCGCGCACGACGTAAGCAGGCACATCGTAGACAGCGTGAGCTGGCTAAAGCCAAACGCGCGCGCCACAAAGATATCGAGCGCCGCAGCCAAAATGACCGCAATTGACGCCGGCAGTGCACGCTTGAGTACGTTGGTCAAAAACGCACCCTTCACGCGAGCATTGTTGGGCTCAAGGCCCAACACAAAGCCCGGCGCGCCGATGCAGAAGAAGTTGATGAGCGTCATCTGGATGGGCTCGAAGGGATACGGCGGCAGCGCAATGCACAGCGCCGCCAGGCCCATCGAGAACAGCGTCTTGGTCAGGAACAGCGAGGCCGAACGCTGCAGGTTGTTGATGGAGCGACGGCCCTCGGCCACCACGGCGGGCATCGAGGCAAAGTCGTTGTCGACGAGTACGATCTCGGCCACGTTGCGCGCGGCATCGGAGCCGGCCGCCATGGCGACGGAGCAGTCGGCCTCCTTGAGCGCCAGCACGTCATTAACGCCATCGCCCGTCATGGCCACGGTGTGCTCGCGGCGCTTGAGCGCCTGCACGAGCTCGCGCTTCTGCTGCGGGGTCACACGACCAAAGACATGGTAGCGGTCCACTGCGGCATCGAGCTTGGCCGGCGTATCGAGCGTCGTGGCGTCCACATAAGCGTCCGCCCCCGGCACGCCCACCACGCGCGCGATCGACGACACCGTACGCGGGTCGTCGCCACTGATCACGTTGAGGGTCACGCCCTGCTCGTTAAAGTAGCCGATGGTCTCGGCCGCCGAGGTACGAATCTCGTCGCGGATGGTCACAAAGCCCACGGGCTCGGCCTCGCCCACCATATCGCCATCGGGCGTAAAGCCGTCCACGCGCGCCACCACGAGCACACGGCAGGTATCGGCAAGCTCGGCGACACGGTTCTCGACCTGGGCAAACACACGATCAGAGAGCACAAACTGCGCGGCGCCCATCACATAGGAGCCCTGCGCAAACGACGCGCCGCTCCACTTTTTGGAGGACGAGAACGGAATGACCGACAGCGGCTCAGACACCTCGACCGGGCGATCGGCGTAATAGTTGAGCAGCGCCTGGCAGGTCTCGTTGGCATCGGCCGAAGTCGCACGCGCGACGTTAGCCAGCGCGAAATCGAGCACTGTGGTATCGACGGGAACAGCCGCCTCGTCCGAGTCCACGCCAAAGCCAACACCCTCAACCGGCAGCGGGTAGGTGCCCTCGACCTCCATACGACCCGAGGTAATGGTGCCCGTCTTGTCCAGGCACAGCACGTCAACGCGAGCGAGCGTCTCGATGCAGTAGAGCTGCTGTGCCAGCACCTTGCGGCGAGCCAGGCGCACCGTGGCGATGGCGAGCACCGACGAGGTCAGCAGCACCAGGCCTTGCGGGATCATGCCCAGCAGGGCGCCCACCGTGGACAGCAGCGCCGACGAAGGCACATGACCAGCCAACAGCTCGGAGAAGCACCACGAAAGCGCGCTATCGCCCGGGGTTCCCGCGGCATCCCACAGTTCGCTCACACTCGAGGCAAACAACGCCAAACCGAGCGGGATCATGATGATGCTCGCAAAACGCACGATGGCGTTAAGCGCGTTCATGATCTCGGAATTGACCTTTTTGACGTACTTGGCCTCGTTATTAATTTTGGCCACGTAGTTGTCGGCGCCGACATGGATCACGCGGGCGCGCAGCAGGCCCGAGTCGATAAAACTGCCGCTCATGAGCTCGGAGCCGGGCTGCTTCTTAATAAGGTCGCTCTCGCCCGTCAGCAGGCTCTCGTTCACGAGCGCCTCGCCGGAAACCACCACGGCGTCAGCGGGAATCTGGTCGCCGCGCCCCAGGCGGATGATGTCGTCGAGCACGATCTGGTCCAAGTCGAGCTCCACCTCGGCACCGTCGCGCACCGCGATGGCCTTCTTAGAGGTCAGCAGCGTGAGCTTATCGACCATCTTCTTGGACCGCATGGACTGGATGACGCCAATAGCGGTATTGAGGAACACCACAAACAGGAACGTCAGGTTCTTAAACGAACCGGTCAAAATGACCAGGAACGCCAAGATCACGTTGATCAAATTGAACAGCGTGCAGAGGTTCTCGATGATGAGCTCTTTGACCGACTTGGTCTTGAGCTCCATGTTGCGGTTGATCTTACCGGCGGCGATGCGCTCCTCGACCTCGGCGGTCGAGAGTCCGCGCTCGATATCCGTTGCTGCCATACCACGTCCCATCACGTCGCGTCGGTATAAGAAAAACCGCCCGGACCATGCGAGGTTCGGACGGTCTTACGTTCGATGGTGCCCCGTCTGCCTAGATTCTAGAACCGAGATCTGCGCCGTTGGGACCGTCGTGCTGCTCAGGATACCACGGGCGGCGTAGCAACACCTTTTCTCGAGAAAAAACCCGCCCGGGATAACCCGAGCGGGCCGCGGCTAGCGCCCGTTGATGCTCACGAGGCACAGGCCGATTGTCGCCACGGTGCCGCCGAAGAGCGCGCCGA
>USKL01000171.1 GCA_900555225.1 uncultured Collinsella sp. | reverse complement strand
GCGCTCCGGTGCTGGCACCGGCTACTCGACCGTCGCAACCTACCATCGCGGGGAGACTGTGACGCTCGACGGCACGTTCGCATCGGCCGACGGCTACGTTTGGGGCCGCTATACGGGCGGTTCCGGCTACAAGCGCTGGATCGCCGTGGAAACCGCCTCCGGCGAGAAGTACGCAGAGGAGGTGTAGGCGATGCCGTACCCAAGCCCTGCCGACGAAGACCGCAACGGCGGGTGCGGCCCGCTTGTGGCGGCGGTAATCCTGCTGCTCATCGTGTTTGCCGCCGCCTCGTGCGCCAGGCAGGCCATGGGGGCGCAGGACATGACGGTATCGCCCGCGCGAACCGATGGCCCGATTTACGATTTGCCGGATGGCGTGCATCAGGAAATCGTGTGCGATAAGCTCAACCGCGAGTACCTTCTGCTCACGACAGACGAGGGCGGCGTGTACCTCATGCCGTACCTCGACGAGCACGGTGACCAGGCGATTATGCCGCAAGCCTAGTGCGTGGTATCCTAAGAAGAACGATCGTCCCGAACGAGCAGATCTCGGTTCGAGAAGTTGTTCGAACGGGGCACCATTTGAATTGAAGAGCCCGTTACCCTCGCGGTAGCGGGCTTTTTGCTACCGATATGCCGGGATTCGAACCCGACAGGGTGCGAAGCTGAGGAAACGCGCAAGCGTTTTCCAGCGCAGCACGCGAGGAGCGAAGCGACGAAGCGGAAGCGGGCGGCGCCAGCCGCACGCGGACATCCCTCATCGCCCACCACTTGATCGAAAAGGCTCCCAGCGATGGGGGCCTTTCCTTTTTGTGCCCATCGCAGAGGGATTCGAACCCGCCAGCACGTCTGTCACAAAGGCCGTGGCCAAAAAATGGCAAAAATGAGTACTGCTACCTTGGTTACAACATATAAATAGATAGTATTTGCTTAAGTTTCGTAACATATGTCCATTATAAGGACTAACAGTTGGACCAGAATCGTGCATTCATCGCCATTTCGACTTGCTATTTGGTCTGATTAGTCCAAAATTGCTGCTACCAAATCGGTAACAGTACTCATATTTGATGTTTTTTGACCAGTAGGTCTCCCAGCCTTAGCAAATCTAAGGCAAAAAGGGTTCCAGACCGCTGAATCATGCCGCATATGGCACGTCCGCAGTCCGGAACCCGGTCCAAATTGAATTATTGCGCCGAACTAGCCCAAGACACCCGCCAGAATCTCGATCAGGCTATCCACATCGGCCTCCTCGCACACGAGCGGCGGCAGGAAACGCAGCGTATGAGCTCCGGTCGCGTTAATCACGGCACCGGCCTCCAGCGCTCGGGCAACAATGTCATGTGCATCGCCCGCAGCGTCATCCAGGTCGCAGCCGAGCATCAGGCCGCGGCCACGGACCTCAACCACGTGCGGAAGCTTGGCTAGCGTCTGCTCCATATAGGCGCCCACCTTGGCGGCATGCTCAGCGTAGTCGCCGCGCACAAGCGCGGAGAGCGTCGCAGCGCACGCCGCGACGGCCAAGCAGCTACCGCCAAAGGTCGAACCGTGGTCGCCAGGCTTAAACACGTCGGCGATCTCCTTCTTTGCCACCACGGCGCCCATGGGAACGCCGTCGGCGATGCCCTTGGCAAGACTCATGATGTCGGGCTCCACGCCATAAGTCTGGAACGCAAACGGCTTACCGGAGCGGAACAGACCGCACTGGACCTCGTCGGCGATAAGGACGGCACCGGCCTCGTGCGCCAGGTCGCGCGCGGCAGCCATAAACTCCTCGGTCATGGGGTGCACGCCACTCTCACCCTGGATCGGCTCGAGCATCACGGCACAAATCTCGCTCCCCAGCTGCTTAAAGATTGCACGCAGCTCGTCCACATCGTTGGGCGTGCAGGCCACAAAGCCACCCGGCAGCGGGCGGAAGCTGTCCTGCAGCCAATCCTGCATGGTGGCGGCAATGGTCTCGAGCGTACGGCCGTGGAACCCGCCGCGCATGCACACGATGGTGTTGCCGCCATTACCGGCACGCTTGGCGTACAGGCGCGCGAGCTTCATCGAGCCCTCGTTGGCCTCGGCGCCAGAGTTGGCAAAGAAGGTCTCCCAAACCTGCTCATCCGCAGCCGGGGCACCAAGCGCAGCTGCCGTGGTCTCATCGCCGGCGACAATGGCATCGGCAAGCACGCGCGCACCATCTACGTCGTCGTTAGCAAGCTTGGACAGCAGCGCCGCGACCTGTCCGCGCTGCTCGATGTAGAAGTAATTGGAGACATGCATGAGCTTTTTGGTCTGTGCCTCGAGCGCCGAGAGCACAGCCGGGTCGCCATGACCTAGGCTGCACACGCCGATGCCGGCAAGAAAGTCGAGGTACTCACGGCCATCGTCGCCGGTGAGCTTCATGCCGTGACCCTCGACAAACTCGACCGGAGAGCGGCCAAAGGTATGCATAACGTAATGGGATTCAAGCGATTGCTGAGCTGCAAGTGACATGGGATGCCTTTCGTTGAGCGCCGGACGGCGCAGACCTATGGGTGCAGGAATGGGGCGGCTGCGGGTCAGCTAGACCGTCTGAAGCTTCTCGACCTCGTCAAGGTTCTCGGTCAGACGCGCAGCAAACGTCGAAAGCGGATGCGGATGCGTATCGAACTCGTAAGCCGTCTCGGTGGAATGGATCACGGTGCCGACGCCGGCATCGGTCAGCAGCTCCAGGAGCAGCGAATGCGGCGTCGTGCCATTGATGATGTGGGCTCGGAACACGCCAGCGGTAAGCGCGTCGACAGCCGCACGCAGCTTGGGAATCATGCCCTTATCGACCTCGCCGCCGTAGAGCATTTCGTTAACCTCGTCGAGCGTTAGGTTGGAGATAAGCGAGTCCTTGTCGCTAAAGTCCTTGTACAGGCCATCGACATCGGTCAAAAAGATCGCCTTATGCGCATGGAGCGCCGCGGCAACGGCACCGGCGGCGGTGTCGGCGTTGATGTTGAAGAAACCGCCGTCCTCCCCCGCCGCGACGGTAGCGATGACGGGGATGTACTCGCTATCGAGTAAGCGCTCGATATAGTCGGTGTTGACGTGCGTCACTTTGCCCACGCGACCGAGCTCGGGGTCGAGCGACTCGGCGATGAGCGTGCCGGCATCGCTGCCCGACACGCCCACGGCCAGGTTGCCGTGGTGGTTGATGGCAGCAACCAGCTCCTGGTTAACCTTGCCGCCCAGCACCTCGCGCACGATATCCATAGTCGCCGGCGTGGTCACGCGCTGGCCGTTCTTAAACTCGACGGGAATATCGTAATGGCTCAGTGCCTCGTTGATAGCCTTGCCGCCGCCGTGCACGATGACGGGGCGCATACCGATGATCTTGAGCAAAACGATGTCGCTCATCACGTCGCGGCGCAGCTGCTCATCAACCATGGCGGCTCCGCCATATTTGATAACAACCGTCTTGCCGGTCAAGTTCTTAATCCACGGCAGCGCTTCGAACAGCAGCTGCGCGGTTGCTTCGTTGGATTCGCTCGAACGACAATCGCGTGCGAATTTCATAATCTGCCTCGTCTTTCGTATCGTTATCGCGCCGTGCTCCGCTGTCCGCAATCGCGGCAAGATGCGCAGCGTGCCTGGAATCTAGGAACGGTAATCGCCGTTGATGGAGATGTACTCATGCGTGAGGTCGCAGGTCCACACAGTCGTTGCCGCGTCGCCTGCGCCCAGGTCGGCCGAGATCACGATCTCGGGCGCCTCGAAACGTCGTAGAGCCTCGTCCTCGTCAAAGGGAACAGTCAGACCGTCGCGACAGACAGGCATGCCCATCATGTCGATGGAAACGTCTTCCTGATTAAACTTCACGCCGCACTTGCCAAGCGCCATAGCAACACGGCCCCAGTTGCAGTCGTGGCCGGCGATGCAGGTCTTAACGAGCGGCGAGTTGGCGACGGCACGGGCGGCGATATCAGCTTCCTCGTCGTTGGCGGCTCCGGTAACGTTGACCGTAACAAGCTTGGATGCGCCCTCACCATCGGCGGCGATATTGCGCGCCAGGCTCTCGCACACCTCGTGCACGGCAAATGCCAACTCGTCAAAGGCATCGGAGCCCTCGACGATAGGCTCGGCATCTGCGGCAGCGGCGCCGGAGGCAAGCATGATGCAGGTGTCGTTGGTGGACTGGTCGCCGTCGACGGACACCATGTTCATGGAGTCGTCGAGTATCGACTGGTAGACCTCGTTGAACT
>USKL01000170.1 GCA_900555225.1 uncultured Collinsella sp. | reverse complement strand
TTTGCTACTCGGGCCAGATAAACTGGGTACGGCCGGCCTCGCCGCCATCGATCAACAGGCTCTGCCCGGTCATAAACCGGTTGGTCACGCCCACAAAGTAGATCCACTCGGCAATCTCTTGGGCAGTGGCCCAGCGCCTAAGCGGCGTGAGCTCCATAATCTGGTTCCACAGGTGTTCGTCTTCCATCACGCAACGGTTGAGCGGCGTGATAACGCCACCCGGGTCCACACTGTTGGCGATGGCCTGCGGCGCCAGACGGTTTGCAAGGTTCTTGGTGTAGGCGATAACGCCGCCCTTGCTGGCGGCATAGGCGGGAAACTCCGATCCCGTATGCCCACTCGCGGACCCCACATTGATCACGGATTTGATAGTCGGCGCCGGCTTGGCGGCAAGCCCCTCCCCCACAAAGGCGTAGCGCTCGGTCACGTTGATGGTGCCACACAGGTTGGCGGCGATGTCGTCGGCCGAATCCTGCGTACCGGCAACGTTCACGATTACCCGGGGTTCAAGATCGTCTGGAAACGCGTCCGGCTTGCGGACATCAACGATCAGATGGCGGTAGCGCTCGTGTTCGATCGTCGATGGCAAAAGATCAAAGCCCACGACCTCGTGGCCCTCGTCCAAAAAGCGCTGCACGCACGCGGCTCCGATACCGCCCGAAGCGCCCGTGATCAAAACCCGCATACTTGCTCCTTAGGCGGTTGCGTGGCGCTCGAGGTACTCCGAGCCCACGTTCTCGCGCTCCCAGCCGCGCACGACTTTATAGCCCACGGGGCTCAGGAAGACCTCGCACAGCAGCTCGGCGACGGCACCCGTCAGCGAGCACATAAGGACCTGCACCCAGGTCCAACCAAAGAACGTGTGGCTCACCACAATGGCAAAGACCAGATTGTCGATAAACTGGCCAACGCCCGTAGACACATAGGAGCGGAAGGCGAAGCTCGCAAAGTTATTCTTTTTGAGCATACGACCGAGCGACTGGTTGAGCGTGGAGTTAACCACGGCAGAAACGAGCATTGCCAGCGAAGAGCCCAGCACCACGTACCAGGTGCCGCCGATGGTGGCATTAAGGGCGGTGTTGACCTCGATCATGCCCGTGTCGTAGTAGGCGCCCCACATGCCGGGCGTGAGCGAGCATGCCCAAAAGCACAGGCTCACGGCGAGGTTGACCAGCAGCGCGAGGATAGAGATTTTGATGGATGCCTTGGCGCCAAAGCGCTTGCAAATCATGTCCTGGCACAAAAACGAAACCCAGCTCACCACAAAGCCGCAATCGAGTGCCAGATACGGCAGGCTGATGAGCTCCTTGTTGGCCAGCAGGTTCATCATGATGACGCTCACGAAAAACAGCGAAACCGTTGCCGCGGGAATGCTCCGCAGCAGGACCTTGTAGTCCTCCATGACCTTCTTGATCATTATGTACTCCTTTGGTTTTAGGTTTAACGAGCAGGATATCGGACCCGAACTGCTCGGACGCCCCGGTCTTGAGACGACGGTGGGTATGATAGCCGCTCACGCGGCATCAGGCAAGCAATCGGCGCGGCGGCCCCGCAGGGCCACCGCACTGGTGCGTTAAAAGGCTACGTTGCCAAACTCCGACAGGATCAGGTCGGGGTTGTGGTCGGTTGCCCAATCCACGTTCCACGGGCTCGTGAACAGCAGCAGCTTACCGCCGCGCATGTCCTCGACACGCAGCGTGTCGCGCGTGAGCGAAAGGCCCGGGATATCGATAGTGTCGGGGTCGTTCTGGATCCAGCGGATGTCCGTATAGGGCAGCGGCTGGCGACGAACCTCAACACGGTACTCGGCCTTGAGACGGCGCTCGAGCACCTCAAACTGCAGCACGCCGACCACGCCCACGATGACGCTCTCCATGCCGGCACCCAGCTCGCGGAAGATCTGGATGGCACCTTCCTGGGCAAGCTCCTCCATACCCTTGACGAACTGCTTGCGCTTGAGCGTGTCGACCTGCGTAATGCGAGCGAACATCTCGGGGGCAAACGTCGGGATCTGCGGATACTGCACGTGGCGCTTGCCGGAGCACACGGTGTCGCCGATGCTAAAGATACCCGGGTCGAACAGGCCCACGATATCGCCCGCGTACGCCTCGTCCACGATGGCGCGGTCATCGGCCATCATCGACGTGCCCGTTGCAAGCTTGAGTTTACGGTTGCCCTGCACGTGGAAGGCGTCCATGCCACGCTCGAACTTGCCCGAGCAAATGCGCACAAAGGCGATACGGTCTCGGTGGTTCTTGTCCATATTGGCCTGGATCTTAAACACAAAGCCGCTAAAGTCGTCGCGGCAGGGATCGACCGGCTCACTGGTGAGCGTATCGGTATAGGCGCGCGGCGTCGGGGCCAGGCGCAGGAACTCCTTGAGGAAGGGCTCCACACCAAAGTTGGTGAGCGCCGAGCCAAAGAACGCCGGGCTCAGCTTGCCGCAGGCCACAGCATCCAAGTCGAGCTCGTCGCCGGCGCCATCGAGCAGCTCGATGTCGTCCATCAGGTTCTTGTGGTTCTCCTCGCCGATGAGCTCGTCCATGGAAGGATCGCCCAGCTCGGCCTCGACCTCGGCGACCTTCTTGGTGGCGTTGGCGTGACCGTCGCCCTCAAAGGCAATGACGCGACGGGTCTGACGGTCGAACACGCCGCGGAAGTTGCGACCACTGCCGATCGGCCAGTTCATGGGATACGTATTGATACCCAGGACGTTCTCGATCTCTTCCATGAGCTCAAACGGATCGCGAGCCTCGTGGTCGAGCTTATTCACAAAGGTGAAGATGGGAATGTGGCGCAGCGTACAGACCTTAAAGAGCTTTTTGGTCTGGGCCTCGACGCCCTTAGCGCCGTCGATGACCATGACTGCGGCGTCGGCGGCCATAAGGGTACGGTAGGTATCCTCCGAGAAGTCCTGGTGGCCGGGGGTATCGAGGATGTTGACGCAGGCGCCATTATAGGTGAACTGCAGCACCGAGGAGGTAACGGAAATGCCGCGCTCCTTCTCGATGTCCATCCAGTCCGAGACGGCGTGCTTGGCCGAGCTCTTGCCCTTGACCGAACCGGCAGTCTGGATGCTGCCGGTATAGAGCAGCAGCTTCTCGGTAAGCGTGGTCTTACCGGCGTCCGGGTGGCTGATGATCGCGAATGTGCGGCGCGACGAGATTTCATCCGACAGGCTTGCCATGCGGATCCTTTCTTGCATTGAGTGCATTACGTCGATGTAACCGCACTATTGTAGCCGCGAAATCCCGCTCTAGGGCGCCTATCAGGACAAATTCATCAGTTGGGGCCTGGGTAGCCGGCCCAATCCGAATTTGTCTCTTGCGTAACTGTACATAGTGTATATATACTGTGCTTACCGGTTATATACACGTGTAGCCCAACAGCTAAGGAGCCGCTGTGGACATCATCCTATCCAATTCGAGCGACAAGCCCATCTACGAGCAAATAGCCTCGCAAGTCAAAGCTCAAATCCTTTCGGGCGCGCTCGCTTCGGGAGCCAAACTCCCCAGCATCCGTGCACTCGCGAGCGATCTTGGCGTGAGTGTCATCACCACCAAGCGCGCCTACGCCGACCTGGAGCAACTCGGCTTTATCTGCACCGTGCAGGGCAAGGGCTGTTTTGTCGCCGAGGGCAACCAAGAACTCTTGCGCGAAAATCAGCTCTGCCATATCGAAGAGCTGCTTGCGAAAGCGGCGAGCCAAGCCGAAGCCTTGGGCGTCACGCGCGACAAGCTGCACGAGATGCTCGACCTCGTAGCCCCCGAAACCATGCAGTAGCCATCTGCAAGAAAGGCTATACCATGCAAAAGTTGCTAGAACTCAAAGGTGTATCGCGCCGCGTGAGCGACCGCTTTTCACTGCGCGACGTCACGCTTGCCGTGGAGCCCGGCCAGATCGTTGGCTTTGTGGGCGCAAATGGCGCCGGCAAGACGACGACCATTCGCGCCGCGCTTGGGCTTATAAAGCCCGATGCCGGCGAGGTGCATCTGCTTGGACAGCGCTGCGACGCCAACGCGCCCGACGAGACGCAGCGCCACCTGCGCTCCCGCATCGGGCTTGTCCTGGACACGTGTCCCTTCCCCTCCACGCTCAAGGTGGGCCAGGTCGAGAAGCTCGTAGGCCCGGCATACCCCACGTGGAGCTGCGAAACGTTCGCCGGATTCATCGACCGATTTGGCCTCGATCCCAAGACGAAGGTCAAGGACCTCTCCCGCGGCATGGGCATGAAACTGCAGCT
>USKL01000169.1 GCA_900555225.1 uncultured Collinsella sp. | reverse complement strand
ATGGTCATCAAGATGGCCATGCTCGGCGTGGTAGGCGAGCTCGCCGCCGCCATGCTGCCCGTCGTCGCCATGACCGCCGTCTTTAACGCCATTCTGGTCGGCGCCCTCTACCTGCCCATCCAGAAGGCCCTGAAGCTCAACTAACCCGCTCGACTTTACGAGCCACCCCATCTTGGCGTTCATTCGTCGCTCGCGTACCCAAGTACGCTTCGCTCCTCTTTCGCGCCAACCTGGGGCCCCTCGTAAAGCCATCTCCGTGCTTCACCACCAAAGACTGTCCCAAACGACTAGCTTTTGGGGACGTTCTTAAACGACTAGTCATTTAAGAACGTCCCCAATGACTATGAAAGGTATCCATGGAAACGATCATCAACGTCGACGATGTCTCGTTCTCCTATGGCACGCAGACCGAGCAGGCGCTCAGCCACATCTCGCTCAGCGTGAACAAGGGAGATTTCATCGGCATCATCGGGCCCTCAGGCGCCGGCAAGTCCACGCTTGCCGCCTGCCTGTCGGGTGCCGTGCCCCACCACTACACCGGCACGTTCTTCGGGTCCGTCATGGTCGACGGCCACGACACCTGCGAAGTCTCGCTCACCGACGTGTCGCAAATCGTCGGCAGTGTGCTGCAGGATATCGACACGCAGATGGTCGCTTCGGTCGTCGAGGACGAGATGCTCTTTGGCCTCGAGAACTTTGGCGTTCCCCACGACCAGATCGAGCAGCGCGTGATCGAAACGCTCGAGACCGTCGGCATCAGCGACCTGCGCGACCGCGAGATCGCCACCCTCTCGGGCGGACAGAAGCAAAAGGTAGCCATCGCCGCCATCCTCGCCATGCGTCCGCGCGTCTTGGTTCTCGACGAGCCCACCGCGGCACTCGACCCCGCCAGCTCCACGTTGGTCTTCGAGACGCTGCGTGAGGCAAACCGCGCACTTGGAATCACCATCGTCGTCGTCGAGCAAAAGGTCGCCCTGCTCTCGGAGCACTGCAACCGCGTGCTCGTGCTCAACCATGGCGAAATCGCGCTGCAGGGCGAGCCACACGAGGTCTTCGCGCATACCGACGAGCTCCGTGCCATCGGCGTCGACTGCCCTCGCGTCACGCGTATCTTCAATAGCCTCGAGGCCGATGGCCTGGTAAGCGGTACCCCCTGCTTGGATGTCGATGAGGCCGAGCGCATGATTTCGGGCATCGTCGACCCCGCACACGCGGCTATCGAAGCCCAGGCGCCCGCCGGTTCCCCGCATGCACCGTCGTTGCGCCCTCATGCCAAGGACGCCGAACCCGTACTCACCTTCGACCATGTTGAGTTTGCCTATCCCAATGGCGGCGCCGCCGTACACGACCTTAGCCTGACGCTCTATCCCGGCGAGCTCGTGGGCATCGTCGGCCAAAACGGCGCCGGCAAGACCACGCTCACCAAACTGCTCACAGGCCTGCTTAAGCCCGCCTCGGGCAGCGTGCGCGTCACGGGACTGGATACCGCAGCCGTTCCCACGAGCCGCATCGCTCGCGAGGTCGCGACCCTCTTCCAAAACCCCGACCGCCAGATCTGCAAGGACACCGTGCTCGACGAGGTCGCCTTTGGCCTGGAGCTTGCCGGCATCGACCGTGCCGAGGCGCTGCGTCGCGCCCAGCTCGTCATCGACCGCTTTGGCTTGCCGGCCGACGAGGCGCCCTTCTCGCTCTCGCGCGGTCAGCGACAAATGGTGGCGCTTGCCTCCGTCGTAGTGGTTGAGCCCAAGATCGTCGTGCTCGACGACGGCAAGGTCGTGGGTCAGGGCACGCACAAGGAACTGCTCGACAACTGCGACGTATACCGCCAGATCGCCGAATCCCAGCTCAGTCAGTCGGAACTGACCGCGTGAGATCAATACGGACTTTTAAGGAGTAAAACAAATGCCAAGAGGACCAATGGGCGGCAGGCGTGCCGTCGAAGAGCCCCATGATTTCGGCAAAGTCATGGGCAAACTCGTGAACTACTGCCGCAACTATCTTCCCGTCATCATCATCGCGCTCATCCTGGGCGCGGCCGGCACCGTCTGCCAGATCGTCGGCCCGGACAAGCTCAAGGACATGACCAACGAGATCGTCAAAGGTCTGCCCGCCATCGTTAACGGCAGACCGGTGATGAACTCGGTAGATTTCGGCACGGTGGGCCACATCGCCTGGACTTTGGTGGCCCTGTACGTGGGCTACGCCGTGCTCGGCTACGTGCAAAGCTGGATGATGGCCAACGTCACCCAGCGCACCGCCCAGCGACTGCGCGAATCGATCTCGGTCAAAATCAACAAACTGCCGCTCAAATACTTCGACAAGGTCAGCTACGGCGACGTGCTGTCCCGCATCACCAACGATGTGGACGCCATCGGCCAGACGCTGGGGCAGTCGCTCGGCTCGCTGATTACCTCGGTGACGCTGTTCGTGGGCGCGCTGGTGATGATGTTCTACAACAACGTGATCATGACCCTGTGCGCCATCGGTGCCAGCCTCATCGGCCTGATCATCATGATGGCCATCATGAAGTCCTCCCAGAAGTACTTCGCCCGGCAGCAGATGGCGCTAGGTGACGTCAACGGCCACGTGGAGGAGATGTACGCCGGCCACCTCATCGTCAAGGCATACAACGGCGAGGCCGATTCGATCCGCCGCTTCGAGAAGTACAACTCGGACCTCTACGAGTCCGGCTGGAAGTCGCAGTTCCTCTCCGGCCTGATGATGCCGCTCATGAATTTCGTGGGCAACTTCGGCTACGTGGTGGTGTGCGTGGTGGGCGCGGCGCTCGCGCTCGACGGGCAGATCGAGTTCGGCGTGATTGTGGCGTTCATGATGTACATCCGCCTGTTCACTCAGCCGCTTTCGCAGTTTGCGCAGGCCTTCCAGAACCTGCAGCGCTGCGCGGCCGCCGCCGAGCGCGTGTTCGGTTTCCTTGAAGAGCCGGAGATGGAGGACGAATCCGACAAGCAGGCCCTACTCGGCAAGAACTACATGGGCGGCCACGAAGTGAAGGGCGACGTGGAATTCAGCCACGTGCAGTTCGGCTACGAGCCGGGCAAGCCGATTATCAACGACTTCTCCGCTTCAGTCTCGGCCGGTCAGAAGGTCGCCATCGTCGGCCCGACCGGTGCCGGCAAGACCACCATGGTCAACCTGCTGATGCGCTTCTACGAGATTTCCGGCGGTTCGATTTCGATTGACGGCGTGGACACCAAGTCCGTGCCGCGCTGGAACGTGCACGACCAGTTCTCCATGGTGCTGCAGGATACGTGGGTGTTCCGTGGCACTGTGCGCGAGAACATCGCCTACTCCAAGCCTGGCGTGACCAACAAGCAAATCGAGGATGCGTGCAAGGCCGTGGGCCTCGACCACTTCATCCGCTCGCTGCCGGACGGCTATGACACCGTGCTCGATGACAAGTCGTCGCTCTCCCAGGGCCAGAAGCAGCTGCTGACCATCGCCCGCGCGATGGTGCAGGACGCGCCGATTCTGATTCTCGACGAGGCGACGTCCAGCATCGACACACAGACAGAAATTCAGGTGCAGCAGGGAATCGAAAGCCTGTTGAAGGGCCGTACCTCGTTCATCATTGCGCACCGTCTTTCTACTATTAAAAATGCGGACCGGATTTTCGTGATCGACCACGGAAAGATTTTCGAGCAGGGAACCCACGACGAACTGATGGCAAAACAGGGCGCGTACTACCAGCTCTACCAGGCACAGTTCCGCCGGGTATCCTAAAATCAAGAAATTTTCTCAAAACTGCCTTTCTTTTTTACAGGGAAAGGCAGTTTTTTTCCCTCTTTTCTATAACTGGTTTTCCTTTCCTTGACAAATGAATCCTCCCTGCTATATGATGATAACTGATCTTTTTTCGGGGACATTTGTTCCCGTCTGCCGCTTCCCACTCCTGCGGCATTTGTCACGAAACAGTCTGATACGGAGCTTTTTCGAATGCCTCCGTGTTTTCTTTCAGAAAGGAGTATCATGACATTTTTTTCAAAAAAAACGTTACGCCTTCTCCTCCTTCCTGCCCTCCTTCTTCTGACGGGCTGTGCGGGATCCTCAAAAGAGACGGCGGATTCCCAGGAGAACACGAAACTCTCCGCCGTGGCGACCATTTTTCCACAGTATGATTTTCTGCGCGCCATCGGCGGCGATCATCTCGATCTCCACATGCTGCTTTCCCCGGGTGCGGAAAGTCACTCGTTTGAACCGACACCGGGCGATATGATTACGGTTTCCG
>USKL01000168.1 GCA_900555225.1 uncultured Collinsella sp. | reverse complement strand
ATACATAACCACGGGAGCGGCAAGGCCGATCCCGCACGAAAGTCCGGCAAGGACTGCTCGTTGTGTTGCATCAGAAGAAGCCATGAGCTCTCCCCATCTTCCAGCACCCAAATCGCATCATTCAGTTGGCTGCGCGAGAGAAGATGAAGCGGGGCTATGCCCCAAAGCAACGGTATATGGTTCGTTTCATCTGCGTTTTCCGTCGCGAAGCTTAAAAGCTATTATGCGAAACCGCCCCGTCGATTGCAAGCGACGATGTCGGATTGAAACGGGAAACCTGCTGCTCGTCGGTCTTATGATTAAAAATAAGTGCGAAGCGGCGATATAGAAAAGGGCCGAGGCTCAAAGCCCCGACCCTTTATTGCATTGATGACTATCGCCGCGTGTGGATGACAACCTAGAACGTCTGCTCGTAGTCGCTGTGCTTTTTGGCCGAACGCACCAGGAACTCCTGGTTGGTGTTGGTGCCCTTAAGACCCTTGATAAACGATGCGGCCGCGCGCTCGGTGTTGTTCATGCCGGCAAGAATGCGACGTAGACCAAAGACAAACGGACGCATCTGCTCGTCGACCAACAGGTCCTCGTTACGCGTACCGGAGGCAACGGGGTCGATAGCCGGGAAGATGCGGCGGTCGGCCAGGTCGCGGTCGAGCTTGAGCTCCATGTTGCCGGTGCCCTTGAACTCCTCAAAGATGACCTCGTCCATCTTTGAACCGGTGTCGATGAGGGCAGAGGCCAGGATGGTGAGCGAGCCACCGTTCTCGATATTACGGGCTGCGCCCAAGAAGCGCTTGGGAGGATACAGTGCCGCCGAATCGACGCCGCCCGAAAGGATGCGGCCTGAGGCGGGCGCCGCCAAGTTGTAGGCGCGGGCAAGACGCGTGATGGAGTCGAGCACCACCACGACGTCGCCGCCCAGCTCCACGATGCGCTTGGCGCGCTCGATGACGAGCTCTGCCACGCGAGTGTGGTTGTCGGCGGGCATATCGAAGGTCGACGCCACAACCTCGCCCTTGATGGAACGCTGCATATCGGTGACCTCTTCGGGGCGCTCGTCGACGAGCAAGCAGATGAGGTGCACCTCGGGGTTGTTAATCGAGATAGACTGGCAGATCTTCTTGAGGATCGTGGTCTTGCCGGCCTTGGGCGGGGACACGATCAGGCCACGCTGACCCTTGCCAATCGGCGACACGATGTCGATGGCGCGACCGGTAATGGAGTCCTTGCCGTGCTCCATGCGCAGCGGCTCGTTGGGATAGACCGGGGTGAGGTCACCAAACTTGGGGCGGTTGCGAATCTGCTCGGGGTCTAGACCGTTGACGGTCGTGATTTTGGCGAGGCCGGCGCGCTTGTCGCCGCCGCGCGAAGGACGAAGCGAGCCCTCGATGACGTCGCCCGTGCGCAGACGCGCGGAGCGGATGAGGTAGGCGGGGACGAAGGCGTCGTCGTTGGACTTCATGTAACCGTGGGCATGGATGATACCGGAGCTGTCCGGACGAATCTGCAGGATGCCCTTGATGTCGCGGAAGCCCTCGGCCTTCGCGGCGGTGACGTAGATCTCCTCGACGAGCTCGGCTTTCTTCTTGCCGGTCGTCTCAATCTCGAACTCCTTGGCCTTCTCGCGCAGTTCGGCGACCTTCATGGCCGCAAGTTCCTCACGCGAAAGCGTGGGCTCGGTGGGGGCGGCGTTGCGCTCCTTGTTGCGCTGTTTGCGATCGCGCTGGCGGTTGCGACGGTCGTTGTTGCGGTCGTCCTTGCGCTCGCTGCGCTCGTCGTTGCGCTTGTGCTGGCGACGGTTGGGGCGAGCGCCGTCTTCGGCCTCGGCGGGCGCGGCGCCACCGGTTGCGGCGGCATCGGCGTTAGCCGCAGTATCATCGCTGGCCTCGGCCTTGGAATCGCCCTGCAGCTCGGCCTCGGCCTGCTGCTCGGACGCCTTGGCCTTAGCGGACTTCTTGCGACCGCGCTTGGGCTTCTCGGACGCAGGCTGTTCAACGTCCTGGGGCTCGGCGGCATCAGTCGATGCATCGACGGTCGTCTCGGCGGAATCCTCGGATGCACCCTTCTTGGCAGCCTTGGCCTTGGACGTGCGCTTAGCAGCAGTGCGACGGCTGCGACCGGGACGGACGTCGGCGGGCTCGACATCGGCGGGAGCGGCCTCGGAAGTCGTAGCATCCTGGACGGGCGCGTCGGCGGCGGTTGCAGACTCGGCGGTCGCCGCAGCATCCCGAGCGGCTGCAGCTGCGGCTGCGGCCTTCTCTGCCTCGACGAAGGCCTTGGGCTTGCGACCGCGACGGTGCGGGCGCAAAGCCGGATCGACAACGGGAACTTCGCTGGCCTCGACAGGCGCAGCGGACTCAGCAGGCGATGCGCCCTCCCCTGCCGCGGAACGGACCGAAGCCTCGGTGAGCTCAGGGGTTACCTGATCGGCAACCTGCTCGGCCTTAGCAGCCGTGCGTCGGCGTGTGCGCGGTACCGGCTTCTCGGTCGGCTGGTCGGCGGCAGGCGTCTCAGGCACAGACGGAGCTGCAAGCTCGGTCAGAGCCGCGGCCTCACGCTCGGCAGCACGACGGCGGGCGCGCACCACCTGAGCCTCGCTAATCTGAGCCAACGCACGTGCCTGCGCGACCTCATCGGAAATCGGCGCCGAGGAGTCAGCTGCAACGGTGCGCTTGGCGCGCGTCGTGCGCGTGGTACGGCGCTTGGGCTTGGTGACCTCCTCGCCGTCTGTGGCAGGCTTGGCCGTGCGGCGCGTGCGCTTGGGCTTTGCCGGAACAGCCTCCTCACCAGTTGCAGGCACGGCTTTCTCAGCCGCTGAAGGCGTAGGCATCGAAGCAGCCTTAGGCGTCTTAGGAGCCGAGGCTTGCGCGGGCGCCGCGACCTGGTCCGACACAACCGGTGCAGCGGGAGCGGCCTGCGTCGTCGATATTTCGTTTTCTTGCTGTTGATCAGACACAGTGTTTGCTCAACTTTCTTTTCAAGCCCTGTGATCACATGCTCCCTGCATAAACCTTCAGGGCGGCTAAACAGTCTAGCTCCGTCAAATACCGACGGACATCATTGATCTGTATCGAGATATTTGCGTCATATACGCAGCGTTAGTGTAACACAACCGCCGTCACCTGCAACTTAGTCATTGGGGACGTTCTTAAACGACTATTCAAAAGGGACACTCTTTGGTTTACCGCCCACAAATCTGACTGCCTCCGCCAAAACTATGGCGGTTTACTACGATGAATCGCTCAACCGCGACCACTCCGAAACTTGTTGAACTAAAACCGCAGGTAGATGCCTTGCACTTTTTAGCGAAAAGCCGGCGTGGTTGGCATTTCTCAATTCATCGTAGTAAACCGGCATAGTTTCGTATTTCCAGCAGCCCCAAATTCGTCAATACGCCGGCGTTTATGCAAAAAGCCCGACCTCCGCATGGAGATCGGGCTTATAGGGCTCAACAAAGCCGAACCTACACGGTCAAATGACCCGCAGATTACATCTGCTCGGGAGCGGAGACACCAACAAGGGTGAGCACCAGGGCGAGCGTCACGCGGACGGCATCGCAAGCGGCCAGACGGGCGCGCGAAAGCTCGGGGTCGACGGGACGGCCCTCGCTCGGCAAAACCTGGCAGGCAGCGTAGAAGCTGTGGAAGTCGCCGGCGAGTTCCTCGGCAAAGTGCGTCAGACGGAACGGGGCGCGGTCGCGAGCGCAGCTGGCGATGAGGTCGGTGAGCTCATTGAGCTTACGCGAAAGGGCGAGCTCGGTCGGGTCGGTCAGCAGCGAGTAATCGACGTTCTCACCGATGGCCTTGGCGGCGACGGCCTTCATGCCCATCTCGTCAGCCTGCTCGGGCGTAACGTCGGCGGCACGGCGCAGAATGGAGCACACGCGGGCGTGAGCGTACTGCACGTAGTACACCGGGTTGGAGTTGTCGCGCTTCTTGACGGCCTCGATATCGAAGTCGACCATCTGGTTGGAGCTCTTGGAGATGAGCGTGTAGCGAGCGGCATCGGAGCCGACCTCGTCGACGAGTTCCTGCAGGGTCACCATGGTGCCCTTGCGCTTGGACATACGGACGGGCTTGCCGTTACGCAGCAGGTTGACGAGCTGGCCCAGCAGAACCTCAAACTTGCCGGGGTAACCCAGAGCGTCGCAGACGCAGCGGACGCGCTCGATGTAGCCGTGGTGGTCGGCGCCCCAGATGTCGATGACGTGGTCGACGCGCTGGAACTTATCCCAGTGATAGGCAACGTCG
>USKL01000167.1 GCA_900555225.1 uncultured Collinsella sp. | reverse complement strand
CGCGGTCGAAAGAGCGCTCCAAGTCGGATGCCTGACGGATTTCGAAGCATTCCGCTCCAAGCGCTTCAAGCTTTTTCTTGTGCTCGATGAAGGCCCCTTGAACTGCGAGTACGCCAACTTTCTCCATTTAGTTTTTTCCCGTTTCTGTTGCAGGGACTTACTTTCCGCGCTCTGCCATTAGCAGGTCGATTTCGGTTTCGTTAATCCCCACCATGGCTTCTCCTAAGTTTTCGGACAGCTGTGCAATAAGTTTTGCATCCTTAAAGTTGGTGACTGCTTTGACAATGGCATTAGCGCGTTTGGCGGGATTGCCGGACTTGAAAATACCGGAGCCTACGAACACGCCCTCGGCACCCAGCTGCATCATCAGCGCGGCGTCGGCGGGGGTCGCTACGCCGCCGGCGGCAAAGTTCACGACGGGAAGCTTGCCCGTGGCATGGACCTCGCGCACCAGTTCGACCGGAACCTGCAGTTGCTTGGCTGCCTCAAAGAGCTCGTCATCACGCAGAGCAACAACGTCGCGGATCTGCTTTTGGATCTTGCGCATGTGGCGCACGGCCTGAACCACGTCGCCCGTGCCCGGCTCGCCCTTGGTGCGGATCATCGTGGCGCCCTCGGCAACACGGCGCAGCGCCTCGCCCAGATCGCGGGCACCGCAGACAAACGGGACGTCAAACTGGGTCTTGTCGATATGGTAGACATCGTCAGCAGGGGAGAGAACCTCGGACTCATCGATGTAGTCGATCTCGATGGCCTGCAGGACCTGCGCCTCGACGATGTGACCGATGCGGCACTTGGCCATGACGGGGATGGAGACGGCCTCCTGGATGCCCTTGATCATCTTGGGGTCGCTCATGCGCGAGACGCCGCCTGCGGCACGGATGTCGGCCGGGATGCGCTCGAGGGCCATGACGGCGCAGGCGCCTGCCTCCTCGGCGATGCGTGCCTGCTCGGGCGTGGTAACGTCCATGATGACGCCGCCCTTGAGCATCTGCGCGAGCTCGCGATTGAGTTTGACGCGATCGGCCTTGCTGGTCTGTTCTGCCATGGTTGCTCCCTTGGTTGGCATGTGCATTGCTTGACGGAACATCCTATCGGGGAGCTGGGTATGGCGAAATACTCAGTTTTCAAGATAATAACAAGGTCAGACTAATACCAGATTGAATGGCTTAATAAGATCAGGTGATAGGCTCATGCTTGACTACAATTTGGAAAAACGCGGCGAAGCATCGCTCTATGAGTATGTTTACCAGCAAATTCGAGATGATATCGTAGCTGGACGCATTGCGGCGGGGGAGCATCTTCCGTCTAAGCGCGCCTTTGCCAGTCATCTGGGAATCAGTGTCATTACCATCGAGAATGCATATAGCCAGTTACTTGCCGAGGGCTATATTTGCTCAATGCCGCGTCGTGGCTACTACGCTTGCGAGCTTCCGGATGCACCGGTTTTGGCTTCGGCTGCGGAGGGCATCGACCGAGATGCCGCCTCTGCGGGTCCCAGCGCGCATGATGTCAACGGACAGGTCGAGCTATTCGATGCACTTTCTCCTTCCGCTTTGGAGGCGGCGCGGCTTTGGCAAAGCGCACTACGGGCGACGCTGGCATCCGAAGATGAGCGCGAAATCTTTTCGCCCGCACCGGCGCAGGGCACCGCTCGGCTGCGACGCGCAATTGCTCACCACCTGCGTGGGACAAGGGGCATGAATGTCGATCCCAATAACATTGTTATCGGCGCGGGCGCCCAGCTGCTCGATACCATGTTGGTTCAGTTGCTTGGAGCCGACAAGGTGTATGCCGTTGAGGATCCGGGCTATTTACGCCTGACGCGCATCTATCAGGCTATGGGCTGCAAAGTTCGACATATCCCGTTGGATGATGAGGGCGTGGACTTGAGCGCTCTGCAGAAAACCGGGACCGATGTACTTCATCTGATGCCGTCCCATCAGTATCCGACCGGCCTTGTGACGAGCATTGCGCGGCGCTATGCGCTTCTGAGCTGGGCCGCCGAGCGACCAGGTCGGTATCTCATCGAAGATGACTTTGATTGTGAGTTTCGCCTTGCCGGGAAGCCGATTCCCGCGCTCGCGTCGATCGATGCCGCCCAGTCGGTTATATACACCAACACGTTTTCGAAGAGCCTTTCATCGGCGTTGCGTTTGGCGTACATGGTGTTGCCCGATGAGTTAATGGAGCGGTTTAGGCGCAACCTTGGTTTCTACGCCTCGTCGGTGAGCTCTGTTGATCAGGTCGCTTTGGCGCGTTTGCTGGAATCGGGTGATTACGAGCGACATGTGAACCGCGTGCGCGTTCGTGCTCGCGAGGCGCGTGATGGCCTGATGGCGCTTGTGCGGAAGGTATTTCCGGCAGGAGAGGTCTCGATCGAGCATGCAGACGCGGGCCTTTACAGTATCGTGGTTGCGGAGCGTGGAACGGGCAGAAGCACTTTTGCACGGGCCCTCACGCGCTCGAGCATCCCTTTTATCGATATCGGTGACTGTTTTTGGTGTGCCGATGGCGCATCTGTCCCTGAAAACACAACTCAAATTCTTGTTCAGTATGACGATCTGAGTCCAAAAGTACTAACAACCTTGGAATTGCAGCTAATGGGGGGCACTCTGCAACCTAAGTGAGTAGACTTTTAGCACTTTGGCGACCAGGCAGTTTTGTAGCAAGCTATCTATCTGCGGTTTTGAAAAGCAGGATGACCGGCCTGCTCGGGATGTTCAAAAAAGTCTACTCACTTGCCGCGCAAAGCTCCTGCATGAGAAAAAAATGGGGTTTTCAACAGGGCTTCGTCCAGCTCTCGGCAAGCTTTTGGCCAGTTGGGGAGTGCTGTTGAAAACTTGGCAGTCCGTTCGGCGCCATTTTTGGTGCGTTCGCGCCAATGCGTGACTGACTGGGTTGAAATTCGTGTTTTCCTGTGCCTATGAAGGATTTACTTTGTGACATATCGGCTTTTAGGTACTGGCGTTTGCCTCCTCAAGTCCGCGCTTTGTGTCCGCCGCTTCCACGACCGGAAGAAGACCGGCAGCGATATGATCTCGCCCGCAACCCGACGGCTGCGGTCGCGCTCGGTTTTCCGTTGTATACATTGGTTCGGACGAGAAACAAACGGACTTGTCCAGCCAGCATTAGGCAGCGGCTGTTTCTTGGTGAGCTTCCCAGGGAATCCGTGCTGGAAACGGAGCATGGGTTTTTGATTACGTCTCCTCTACTGACGGCATTCATCATGTCGCGGCACCTGACGGATCTCCAGCTTCTTTTGGTATTGGCGGAGATGTATGGCTTGTTTGCGGTGTGCGCTCTGCCGGCGGCACTTGAGGCGGAGCTTTCGCGTGCAATTGATTCGGGCGCGATTTCGACAACGTTCAGTTGGGTGCGCTGCCCGTCCGAGGACGGCACCGCCTCAAATTTATGGCGTCGAGACGCTTTGGCTTTGGGCGGAGACCTTGACCGTTTTTGTTCAGATGTTTGCGGGATGCGTTACGGCAATAGATTTATGGCGGTATCGCAACTCGTTCCATTGGGTGCCGCGTCGCCTTTTGAGGTCGAGGCGTATTTGCTACTTGCACTGCCGCGATCCCTGGGAGGCGAAGGTTTTTGCGACATAGAGCTTAATGTTGAAGTGATGCTAGGCACAAGTGCTCGAGCGATTGTGGGAAAGTCCCGTGTATATATCGACCTACTTCTTTCTTCACCGGACGGTAGGCGACAGGTGGCCATTGAATGTCAGGGAAAGGCCTCGCACGGACGCGCAGGGGATGGCTTGCGTGACGCTGACCGCATGACGGCCCTTCAGGCCATGGGCTACGATGTGCTTCTCCTGACACACAGACAGATATCGGATGAGGATAGATTCCGCGCGATCGTTAAGGCCATATGCAGGATGCTCGATGCTGAATATCGTGATAAAAGCTCGGATGAGCAAAGGGCTGAGATATTACTCCGGTCTGAACTATTCATTGACTGGACAAAATTGGGAGTAATCGACGGAAAGATGCCCGTTAGACACAAAATGGCTCGATCGTGGACGGCTGCGAATCTAAGTGAGTAGACTTTTGTCACTTTGGCGACTAGGTCGTTTTGCAACAAGGCATTTACCTGCGGCTTTATAAAGTGATATGGATGGTCTGCTCGGCAAGTTCCAAAAAGTCTACTCACTTAGTTTTTGACGAGAAGCCGATGCCGAAGACGGTCCTATTTCAGGGCGTTAACAAGTTCGTGAGGCACGAAAAAGGCCCGGACCAATACGGTCCGG
>USKL01000166.1 GCA_900555225.1 uncultured Collinsella sp. | reverse complement strand
ACAAGAATCGGCTGCAAATCGTGCACGAGCATTGAGAGGATCTGCGCCCACACGGTAAGAGCGCTGCGGCGATCGTGGCCGTCGGCCTGACCGCAGTAGACGCGGTCCTTGGTGGCGTTCAGATAACCGTTGGAAAGCTCGGTCACGTAATCGTAGAGGTTGCGGTACACCACGTTGAAGCGATAGCCCTCGTAGGCTTCCGTCACGATCTCGTGTACCTGGCACAGACGGGCAAGCGCGAGCTTGTCGTAGCCAGCCAGCTCTTCGGTCGCCACGGCATCGGTCGCGGGGTCGAAGCGGCCCTCGATCTCGCCGAGTAGGAAGCGAAGCGTGTTGCGAATCTTACGATACGCCTCACCGACGTGGGAGAGGATCTCGCCGTCGCACGTGACGTCGTTGGAGGTATCGACGGAAGAGACCCACAGGCGCATGACGTCGGCACCGCGGGTGTCGCATTCCTTGTTCGGGTCGATGACGTTGCCGAGCGACTTGGACATCTTGCGGCCCTGGCCATCGAGCGTGAAGCCCTGCGAGACGACCGCCTTGTACGGAGCATGGCCGTTGGCACCCACCGAGGTGAGCAGCGAGCTCTGGAACCAACCGCGATGCTGGTCGGAGCCCTCGAGATACACGTCAGCCGGGTACTCAAGCTCGGGTCGATACTCGCAGACGGCCTTCCAGGACACGCCGGAGTCCCACCACACGTCGAGAATGTCCTTATCAGCCTTGAGGTGATGGCCGCCACACTTGGGGCAGACGCAAGCCTCGCCCAGGTAACTCTCGGGAGCGTCGGTGAACCAGGCGTCGGAGCCCTTCTCGTGGAAGAGCTTGATGACGGCGTCGAGCGTGGCGTCGTTCATGACCTTCTCGCCGCAGTCGGCGCAAGTGTAGCTGGGGATAGGCACGCCCCAGTTGCGCTGACGGCTGATGCACCAGTCGGGACGCTGCTCGACCATGGCGCCGATGCGGTTGGCGGCGTGAGCCGGATACCACTTGACGTTCTCGCGGACCTCCTTGCCGGCCTGCTCGCGCAAACCGGTCTTGTCCATCGAGACAAACCACTGGTCGGTAGCACGGAAGAGCACCGGGTGCTTGCAGCGCCAGCAGTGCGGATAGCTGTGCGTGATCTTCTTCTCGAGGACCAGGGTTCCGCGCTCGCGCAGGAACTCGATGATGTGCGGGTTGGCCTCATCGGTATCCATACCGCTGAAGGGGCCACCGGTGCCAAACTCCTCACCGGTGTAGAACTTGCCGTCGTCATCGACCGGCATGCAGATGTCGGTGATGCCCTCCTTGAGGCAGGCAAAATAGTCGTCGACGCCGTGGCCGGGCGAGTTGTGGACGATACCGGTACCGTCATCGACACCGACGTAATCGGCCAGCAGCGCCACGCCCTCAACACCGTCAAAGATTGGCTGCTTGTAGTGGATGTGGTGGAAGGTCTCGGCGGGAACCACATAGGGCTTGCCGTCGACCATAACCGGGGTGTACTCCCAGCCAAACTCCACACAGCACTTGGGAGCCAGGTCCTCGAGCATGACCTCGGCACGACCATCGTGCTCAACGGCAACGTAGGCGGCGCCGGGCTTGAGGGAAACGGCCTGGTCGGAGGGGATGGTCCACGGCGTGGTCGTCCAGATAATAAAGTCAACCGGGCCGTCGAAGTTCTCGAGGCCGGCGGGCTTGGAAGTCATCTCGAAGCGCACGAAAATGGACGGGCTCGTCTCGTCGGAGTACTCGATCTCGGCCTCGGCCAGCGCGGTGTGGCAGTGCTTGCACCAGTGAACCGGCTTGTGACCGCGATAGATCATGCCCTTATCGAACATGGCCTTGAAGACCTCGATGTCGGCGGCGTCGTGCTGGTGATAGAGCGTCAGATACGGGTTGTCCCAGTCGCCAAGCACGCCCAAGCGACGGAAGCCGGCCTTCTGGAGCTCGATGTTCTCGACAGCGAACTCGTTGCAAAGCTCGCGGATCTTGGCCGTGGAGGTCTGGTTGAACTTCTCGGTGCCGAGCTTTTCCTCGACCTTGTGCTCGATCGGCTGACCGTGGCAGTCCCAACCGGGGACATAGGGAACCTCATAGCCCTGCATCATCCAGTAACGGTCGATCATGTCCTTGGAGATCTTGTTCATGGCATGGCCGATGTGGATCGGACCGTTGGCGTACGGAGGACCGTCGTGCAGCACGAACTTCTTGTGACCCTCGTTCTTCTTTAGAACTTGCTCGTAGACCTTGTTGTCCTGCCAGTCCTTGAGTCGCTTTGGCTCGGACTTGGAAAGACCGGCACGCATGGGAAATCCGGTTTTGGGCAGATTCATCGTCTGCTTGTACTCGTTTGCCACGGTACCCCTTTCTTGTCATGGGCGCGCACGCCCTCTGGGCACCAAAAAAGCGCCCGTCCCTACAAGCTGGGACGAAGCGCCACAAAACGGACAGTCTGTCCGTAAAAGCTCTTCGCTTAACCACCCAGCTTAGATGCCCTCGCTCGCGTCGCCGCGCGCTCGCATCCGTTACTCGGCTGGTCTGTATCGACGACCATCTCGGCGATGTCTACTAAGACGAACCTGCGCGGCACGTCCGTTGGGACCGCAGCTCCGGGGTGATTTTCATCGGTCGCATGCACGGGTTCTCAGCGCTCCCCGCTCTCTGTAGCATGCGGACGGCCGACTACTCGTCCCCATCAACGCTTATGCGAAGTATGCTAGCACGTTCAGCGCCGGCGAAAAACCCTCAACACTGGTTTTATACGTTCGAAATTTCTCGCGGCTGTGGACCTTCTCTTGGAGCAAAATACCTGAAAGCACTTTATCGAACGAAAGAAGGTTGCTATGCGCACGATTGGAATGAGCGACTACACCGTTGGCGAGGATTGTTTTACCGAGTTGCCCGCCGCACTGGCAGAGTACGGAGCGACCAAGGTCGCCATCATCGGCGGCAAGCGAGCCCTGGCTGCGGCGCTGCCGGGCATCGAGGCTGCGCTGGCAGGCACCGACGTCGAGATTCTGGAGACGCGCGTCTACGGCACCAACAGCACGCGCGCCAATATCGCCAAGGTCGTGAACTCCCCCGCTTGCCAGCAGGCAGACGTGCTTATCGCCTGTGGCGGCGGCAAGGCACTCGACACCGTGAAGACCGCAGCCATCGAGCTCAAGAAGATCGTCTTCACCGTCCCGACGATCTGTTCCAACTGCTCGGCCGCGACCGCCATTGCCGTCGTGTACAACGACGACGGCTCGCTCGAGGGATATTCGTACCCCAACCGACCTGCGCATATCTTCATCAACCCCAAGATTATCGCCGAAGCTCCGGCGGAGTACTTCTGGGCCGGCGTGGGCGATGCCCTGTCCAAGCAGCCCGAGGTCGAATACGCCACGAGCGCCGGTAATTTGGAGCATACCGCCGGTCTTGGCCTGGCACTCGCCCACACCTGCTCCGAGCCGCTGTTTACTTATGGCGTCCAGGGTCTTGAGGACGTGCGCCGGAATCTGTCGAGCGGGGCCGTCAAGCAGATCGCGCTCGACATCGTGGTCAACACGGGCTATGTCTCGAACCTGACCAACCAAAACGATTACTACTACAACTCGAGCGTGGCGCACGCGTTCTACAATGCGACGTGCAGCATTCCGCGCGAGGGAACCTATCTGCACGGTGAGGTCGTGAGCCTGGGCGTGCTCGTGCTGTTTGCCTATACGGGCGATACCGAGAGCCTTGAACGCTACGCCGCCTTTAACAAGCAGATGGGCCTGCCCGTAACGCTTGAGCAGGTCGGACTTTCCGAGGCCGACATCCCTGCCCTGTGCGAATACGCACACGCCACCAACGAGTGGAAGCAAGGCAACCCGGAGCCCTTCACCGACGAAAAGTTCGCCGCCGCCATCAAGGCCGCCAACGCCTACGGCCACACGCTCTAGGCCTAGCCCAAAACCACCACAAGGGAGCAGTGCCCTTGTGGTGGTTTTTTATTGCTCCAGCATGCTGGGGTCGAACTCGCTAGCTGGTATAACGCGATAGCCGTGACGCAGCAACAGATCAACGAAGACGCCGTTGCCCGCGGTGAGCGTACCGCTAAAGGTACCGTCGTAGATGCGACCCGCGCCGCACGAGGGACTGCGGTCCTGCAAGACGCACGCAGCAATCTCGGACGGGCCGCCCGCCTGCTCGCACATATCGAGCGCACGTTGAGCGCCCAGGCGAAACTCGCGATCGACCGAGGCACCCTCGCAGATACGGACCTCGCCGTTCACAATCTCGGACGGCC
>USKL01000165.1 GCA_900555225.1 uncultured Collinsella sp. | reverse complement strand
ACAAAAAAAAGTCCTTGAAATCAAGGACTTTTTAATGAATCGGAGTGGCGGGATTCGAACTCGCGACCTCCGCCTCCCTAAGACGGCGCTCTAACCAAACTGAGCTAACTCCCCAGGCAGTCGTTCGCGTTTGTTTCCGCTCGCGTGCGCTGCGGGGATTAGTATACACAGAAGTCTGTCCGGCGCGCAACAACTTTTTTGAAAAATTTTTTGGAGCCATCCGGGAGGGCTTCCGGGGCTGAGGGCGGGGGTTAAGTTTGTCGCGAGTTCCGCACGCAAAGGAAAGCACTTAATGTGCTTTCCGTCTTGCGCAGGACTGTAGAGCAGGAAAGTTCATATGCGCCGCCCGGCTCCCGCGGCTCTCAGGGGCATCTCTCATGCAAAAACTTTTGTCGGGTAAAGTCCTAGGTCAGTGGCGTTTTATACCGAGAAAATCAAAAAAGTTGAAAATTCATTACATATTTGCGTTGACTTTAGGTAACTAAAGTTTCATACTCCTTCTCAACCACTGGGGGATGTGAACACGCACGGATCGTTCACATCATGATTGAAGAGGATTTCTTAGACATGTTCACGCATCAGCTAAACATTATCAGCGTAGTAATTATCTGATGCGGGTTAGCACATACAGCTAGCCCGTACGATAACGGGCGGCTGATAAAGATGAGGGCCGTCGAGCGCAACCGACGGCCCTCATTTTTTATGTCTGGGAAGTTCTTTTTAGAGGAGGAAATGTAATGAACGGAGTTTTGCTCATGGTTGTGGCCGCGGCGGTGCTCGCCTGCGGCTATCTGGGCTACGGCCGCTGGCTGGCCAACAAGTGGGGCGTTGACAAAGAGGCCCTCACGCCGGCCAAGCGCATGAAGGACGGCAACAGCTTCTCGCCCGTCTCCGCCTTCACTGCGTTTTCGCACCAGTTCAGCTCGATCTGCGGTGCTGGCCCTGTCACGGGTACGATCGTCGCCATGGCCTTTGGCTGGCTGCCCGTCGTGCTCTGGGTCCTCGTCGGCGGCATCTTCTTTGGCGCCGTCCACGACTTTGGTGCCCTGTACGCTTCGATGAAGAACAACGGCAAGTCACTCGCTCAACTCATCGAGAAGTATATCGGCAAGACCGGCCGTCGCCTGTTCCTGCTGTTCTGCTGGCTGTTCTGCATCATCGTCATCGCCGCCTTTACCGACATGGTCTGCAAGACGTTCATGTTCACCCCGGCCGTTGACGCTTCTGGTGCTGCTACCGGTGCCATCGACTTCACCAAGTCCTATGCCGCCGGCTGCGCTGGTACCATCTCCATCCTGTTCACCTTCGTCGCTATCGCCTTTGGTTGGGCCCAGAAGAAGTTCAACCTCACCGGCGCTGCCGAGTTCGTCACCGGCGTGGTCCTCATGGTTCTCATGTTCGCCGTCGGTATGCAGTTCCCGGTTTACCTGGATAAATTCCAGTGGTTCGCCGTCGTCATGGTCTACCTGGTCTTCGCTGGCGCTATGCCCATCCAGATGCTCAAGACCCCGCGTGACTACCTCACTTCCATCATGATGATCGTCATGATCGTCTGCGCTGTCCTCGGCATCGTCGTCCTGGGCGTCAACGGTCAGGCCACTATCACCGCTCCGGTCTTCACCGGCTTCTCCACTGCCTCCGGCATGATGTTCCCGGTCCTGTTTGTCTCCGTTGCCTGCGGTGCTCTCTCCGGTTTCCACAGCCTCGTTTCTTCCGGCACCTCCTCTAAGCAGGTCGAGAAGGAGCAGGACGCCGTCAAGGTCGGTTACGGCGCCATGGTCGTCGAGTCCTTCGTCGGCATCCTTGCCATCATCGTCGCCGGCATCATGTTCTCCGATATGAACACCGCCGGTACCGGTGCCCTCAACGCCGGCGTCGCTTCCACCCCGTTCCAGATTTTCGCCGCTGGCATCTCCCGCGGTATGCAGGCCTTTGGTGTTGACGGCACGCTCGCTACTGTCTTCATGACCATGAACGTTTCCGCTCTGGCCCTGACCTCGCTCGACGCCGTCGCCCGTATCGCCCGCACCTCGTTCTCCGAGTTCTTTGCCCAAACCAACGACGCTCTGGCCATCGAGTCCAAGGCCGGCTACATGAAGGTTCTCGGCAACCCCTGGTTCGCCACGGTCGTTACCCTGCTTCCCGGCCTCGCTCTCGCCTTTGGCGGCTATGCCAACATCTGGCCGCTCTTTGGTGCTTCCAACCAGCTGCTCGGCGGTATGACCATGATCACCCTCGCCGTGTTCTGCAAGTGCACCGGCCGCAAGGGCTGGATGCTCTACGTGCCCGTCGCCTTCCTGCTCTGCTGCACCTTCACATCGCTGGTCCAGAGCGCCATGGGCTGCATGACCGCCGTCCAGGCCTACGGCTTCTTCGGCACCATCCCGGCTACCGCCACCACGGCCGCCGTCTCCGTCGCCGCCACCAAGGGCCTGCAGCTTGTCTTCGCTGTCCTGCTGATGGTCCTGGGCCTCATCGTTGCCGTCAACTGCCTCAAGGAGTTCTTCGGCAAGGAGGCCGGCTCCATGCCCGACGAGGAGCCCGAGTGGTCCGAGATGGGCAAGGCCGAGTATGGTCGCGCCGCTGCCGCCGAGGCTCCCGCCGACGCCGAGGCTGCCAAGGCCTAGCCAGCTTGATGGACTAATCGTTCCATCCATATGACTCGGAAAGACCGGGTCCGCAACGACGCGGACTCGGTCTTTTTTCTTGCGAGAACGGGTGATGCAAGGGCGTCCTCGCAGATGTTTTGCGTGGATAGGCTCGCGCGTTGTACCATATAAACGTATATGTGTACATATGAAAGGGGCCCCGTGGCCAAGACGGTATATTCCGATAACCAAAATAATGTCGATGCCCTGGCTGAGCGTCTGAGCAGCCAGACGTCGCTTTCTGCCGAGCGCGCCAAGCTGGTTGCCTACGACCTGCTCTGCCGCAAGGCACTCAAAATCAAGTCGAGCGCGCTGGCGCAGATTTTCCGCTCCGTCGATAAGGAATGCGACACCAAGGCGATGCGCGACGAACTCATCGCGGCAAAGATCGTTACCAAGATCGAGGGCAGCGGCATTAACGGACGCCCGGCGTTCTATACCATCAATGCCGAGATCCGCGATGCCCAGGAGCAGCCTGCCGAGTCCGTCGAGGATTTTGTCGTCGAGGATTCCGCTGACGTGCCTGCTGTGGAAGAAGCTGCTCCGCGTGAGCATGTCGATACCGATGAGTTGCTCGATGAGAACGTCGTGCGTGCCTTTACGGCCAAGGCAGGACGCGGCGGTTTTGGCGGGGGCGGCAAGCGCGATGCACAGCGCCGCGCCCAGCAGGAGCGCTTCCGTCGCGCCGTTGCTCGAAAGGGCGAGACGGATGCCGAGGCTGTTGAGACCGAGGTTGCTGCCGAGTCGCAGAAGCCCACGAAGGAGCAAAAGCCCGTGGAGGCCCAAGAGCCCAAGCGTCGTCGCGGTGCTCACTTTAAGGCTGCAGCGCAGGATGCCGCGCGTGAGGTTGAAGAGTCTTCTGAGGTTGCAGACGATGTTGAGGAGTCTGCCAAGAAGGCTCCGGGTTCGTGTCGTCCCGGCCGCGGTTTTGCGGGACGTGCGTATCCCGTAAAGCGTCAGGAGAAGGGCGAGTCGGTTTCGACCACCCAGGACGAGAAGGCCGTTGAGCCGGTGGCTCGCGAGCAAAAGCCTGTTGAGCCGCAGCTTGAGGTTGATGCCGAGGCCAAGGGCCAGCAGCCTACTGATGAGCAGACGGAGCAGAGCGCGTCGAGCAAGCCTCGCCGCCGTCGCCATCGTGGAGGCCGCAGTTCCCATGCCGAGACTGCAACCGAGAAGACCACGCCGCAGAACGAGGATGCGAAGGCCGAGGTTTCTTCGGGGCAGCCTAAGCGCCAGTCAGCGAAGGAGAGCAAGTCCGATCGTCCGCAGAAGCAGGCGTCTATGCCGAAGCGCGAGCGCAATTCCCAAGGCGATTCTAAGCGCAAGTCTCAGAAGAAGCCGGAGTCTGCCGCAGTAGATACTGCTGCCCAGCAGCCCGAGTCGGCCGCCCACGGCGAGGTCTCGGCGTTTGCCCTTGCCCGCGTTTTAGGCAGGCAGCTGCTCAAGGTTGTCTCCACGCCTATGGCGCTCTCCAAGATCAAGGAGCAGCAGACACAGATCGTAAAGGTCGAGGGCAAGGACGGCAAAAAGGCTCCGCAGCGCACTCAGCACAACGAGATGTCCAACCGCAAGATTGCCGAGGAAATCGCAATCATCCAGGCTTGGATCGAGCAGAACC
>USKL01000164.1 GCA_900555225.1 uncultured Collinsella sp. | reverse complement strand
CCGACCGAGCCGGCATCGCCCACTGCACCCAAGCACAGGCCGCAGAGCTTATGGCTTGCGTCGAAGGTGCCCGTGCCGCCCACCACGCCTATAGCGTGGACGTGCTCGTACCCAACCGTCGCGAGGCGCTCGAGGCCTTCCCCGAGATTCCCTGCGACCGGGCAACCATTGATGACTATCTTCGCCTCATACTGAAAGGGGCTTCGAAATGAAACGCGCCTTTATGTCTGAGCTCGCCATCGTCCGCACGCTTGTCCCGAGCATCGCGGGCGTCGGCCTGTTCATCTTCGTCGTACTAACCCTCGCCAACGCATCGGATGGCGATGCCAGTATGAGCGCCGGCGCCTGCGCGGTCAGTGCCATGTCGCCCATCGTGGTCATGAACTCGCTGGCCGGCTACGACAATCAAAACGGATGGGAGCGCTATCGGGCAACGCTGCCCCTCTCGCGCAAAGACATCATCTGCGCACGTTACCTCTGCATTGTTGCCTTCTCGGCCATCATGGCGTGCGCGACCGTGCTTTTGAGCACCATCACTCTTCCGTTCTTCGATCACACGGGCATGCCCTCGACGGGACAGATCGTCTTTGAGACCACAATAGCCTCCGCCGCATCGATGCTCATCTCCCTCATGATGGTGTTTCTGGCACAGCCGCTGTTCTTTCGATTTGGACACATGGAGGCGCTGCGCCTTTCCGTCGGCCTGTTTGCCCTGCTCGGATGCCTTGCCATGGCCACGCTGAGCTCCTCCAACCCCATCAGCAACTGGCTCATGTCGATTGCTGGGGCGAATCCCGATCCTGCCGTCCTCGGCTGCCTGTGCGCAGGAATCGCCGTACTGGCCCTCGTGCTATGCGCACTTAGCTGCATCGTCAGCACCAGAGTCTATCGAGCACGCGACCTGTAGGCAAGTGAATCTCGACCCGCGCAGACCGCAATCGGTCGCAATCGCCCATCCGCAAATCCGTGGCAAAGGGCATGTCCCCGGCGTGCGCCACTGTACTACTTGCGCAGCGGCTTGGGCAGTGGAATGCCGGCGGCGATGACGGCCGCGATGATCATGCAGACGATACCCTTGAGTGGGAAGCACATGAGCAGCAGGCCCACGACCATGACCGGCTGACGCATGACCGCACCCATCGTCGATGCCGTGCAGACGGCGACGCAAAAGACCGGATCTGCGCCGGTGAGGATGGCAAGGCCATAGCCCAGGCTTACGCCCGAGAAGATAACCGGGAAGAAGTGACCGCCGCGCCAGCCCAAGTTGATAAGAGCGGGGGTCAGCATGGCCTTGACCAGACCGGTCAAAATAAGCACGCCAGCGGGAATGGTCAGATAGGTTTCCATGAGCACGTCGGCCTGGGTCTCGCCGGCAAACATGGTATAGGGCAGAACCGTGCCACAGATGGCGAGTGCCAAACCGGCCAGCATGGCCTTGACGCTCCCCTATTGCATGGGACAGTGCCTCGCTTGCATGTTCGGAGACAAAGTACAGCCAACCGCATACGGTGCCGACCAACGCCAGCGGAATGAGCCAGACAAGTTCCAGGTTGCCCACCTCGGCGGACTCGAACCTGGGCATGCCCATGCCGCCGCCCATGAGCTGGCCGAGCAGCAGATAGGTGCCCAGGCCGCCGGCAATCGCAATGCCGTAGACCACGGTCTTCTGCGCCTTGGGCAGCCTGATCGTGGTCTCGTCGGACGCAGAGCCCTCGTCGCCGTCAGCACTTCCGGCAAGCGGCGCCACAAAGCCAAAGACGGGCGCGGTAAAGAGCGCCGTCAGGGCAGCCTGGGTACCCAGTAGCGTGAGCTCCCTAAACTCGGTGCCAAAGCGACGCATGCGGTCGCCGACCCAGCTGCACAGACCCGCGATAACGCCGGTCAGGCCGGCCTCCGGTCCAATACTTCCGCCAAACAGCAGCGGCAGCAATGCCGCGAGCGAAAGCTGGCCCAGGTTGTCGTACGGGTAGCGCCCGTCTTGCTTGACCTTAGCCATCACCTGATTGAGGTCATCGGTCTTGGTGCCTGTCATCTTTTCGTACAGACCGATTAACAGGCCGCCCAGCAGGCAGACAAAAAACGGGTACGGCAGAAAGCCAAACGGGCCGCTGGCGAGCTCGGGCGAAGAGACACCCAGCATATGCGGGACCTCGGTCCACAAATAATCAATGCCGTGCTCCATCGCAAAAAAGAACAGCCAGACTGCGGCGCCCGCGAACGCACCGGTCACGGCAACACTAACTAAAAACAGCGCGCGGTTCGTGGGTTTGGCAAGGTTATCCATCGGGTCCTCCCGCGGTCAAAGTCGACATAGATACGTTTTATTGTAGAGCGAGCGTGGCCCAGGCAAGCCAACCGTCTGCGCTGCAAACGGAGCCACCGGGGACCACGGCGGGACAGGCTCAAGGCTTATCCGTTGATAATTGATGCGATTTCGCGCAGATCCTCGGCAAAGTAAATGCCTTGCTGGCGCTGCGGGCTCGAAAGTCCCTTATCAATCATGTGCTCGAGCAACGCCTTGAGGTCGTTGTAGTAGCCCCCGAGGTTGTACAGGATGCACGGCGCATCGAGATGCCCCAACGACACGGCGGACATGACCTCGGCAATCTCCTCGAGCGTGCCCGTGCCACCCGGGAAGGCAACGAACGCGTCACCGAGCTCAATCATCTTTGCTTTACGCTCTGCCATATCGCTCGTCACGATGAGGTCGTCAATACCGTCGTGCTGAAACTCGGCCTCGATAAAAAAGCTCGGCTCAACACCCGTCACGTGTCCACCTGCCTCGAGTACGCTATCGGCGAGCGCGCCCATCAGGCCCGATTTGGACCCGCCGTATACCAGCGCGTGCCCGTTGGAGCCAATCCAGTTGCCCAGCTCTTGCACCGCAGGCAGAAATGCTGGGTCGTCACCAACGCTGGCGCCCAGGTATACCGTGATATTCATATTCAGTCCCCCTCGTCGTGACGCGCGGCGCCCGTTCTAGCGTTGGCGTCGGCGATATTCGCGCACACGGCGCGACAGGTCGGCGAGCTCGTCACGATCGAGCTCCTCTAAATGCTCAAGATCGTCCATAAAGCGCGCCATGGTGTCCTTTTGGCGCAGCTTGATGAGCGTATTGCAGTAGTTCACTGCCACGCCTGTGAGCATAGCGATGTAGAAGATGCTGATAACGCTCAGGATGACGGTAATGGCGCGGGCGACAGGCGTCTCCGCCGGGATATCACCAAAGCCGATGGTCGAGACGGTCTCAAAGCTAAACCAGAGCCCGTCGCCAAACGTGAGGGTCGTGGGCTCGGACAGCCAGACAGCCGTTGAGCACAGCAGATAGAAGACGAGAAACAGGCCCGTGATGCGCGCAAAACCAGCCTGGCGTAACACGTCGGCAAGCGTCCTCAACTTGTTCATCGCGACCCCTTTTCCCAGACGCCCAATCACACTCGCCCGGTATTGTCCCACAACCGGCAGTTAGGAACGTTCCTTTTGTGCCGGCAGAAAGGGACTGACCCCAACTGCCGGGCGGAACCGTCTAGCGGCGCTGCTGCCGACTAGGCAGGCGGAGCTGGTATTCTTATGCGGTAATGTCTCGATTCGTTAGGATTGCATGTGAGAGCTGCCACTGTCCTTCGTTCAGTTATATGTCGCGCTCTGGTCGTTGCGCTTACCGCGCTCACCGTACTGAGCGCCGTCGCGCCCGCCCCCGCCTTTGCCGTCGACTCCGATCAGCAAGTCAAGACGGTCCGCGTCGGCTGGCTCGTCAACAACGAGGGCTTCCAGGACGGCACTCCTGGCGAGCGTCTCTCGGGATGGGGCTACGAGTACCTCCAGACCCTGTCGTACTACACGCCCGGCTGGCGGTACGAATACGTCACCGGCACCTTCACCGAGCTTATGGACATGCTCGAGGCGGGCGAGATCGACCTCATGCCCAACATCTCCTACTCCGAGGAACGCGCCCAAAAGTTGCTCTTTTCCTCAAACCCCGAGGGCACCGAACGCTACTACATCTACGCCAGGCCCGATCGCGACGATCTGGCCAAGGGTGACCCCCAAGCGCTCCAGGGCCTTACCATCGGCTACAACCCCGGCGTTATGCAAACCTTCGTTGGCCAGCAGTGGCTCACCAACGAAGGAATCGCCTGCACATACAGGGAGTATGACGGAGACTCCGTTCTCTTTGACGCGCTCGCAAACAACGAGGTCGATGCCGTCATCATGAATGACACGATCTCGTCGCCCAGTGCCTCCCCCATGTTCTACATTGGTTCGAGCG
>USKL01000163.1 GCA_900555225.1 uncultured Collinsella sp. | reverse complement strand
CGGCGGTTGCGACTGCCTCGAGCGCCCGCGTGGCACCCGCAACATTGGTCGCAGCGGCAAGCCGACCGATCGTGTCGCGCACGTCTTCGTTCACCACGTCGGCCGCCTCGTCCTGAAGTGTCAGCAGCACATCGCGCATGAGCGTCCGCGCGCTCGCCAGCGCTTCCATGATACCCGAACGCTCGCGCGCGTTGAGCTCGCGCTTATTGCGGTCCTCAAGCTGCTTCAATGCTCCACGCGACAGGTAGTCGGCGTTTTGCTCGAGCACCTTTTCCTGCGTGGACTTGACCTCGGCGAGCGGCGCCTTAACGGCGACGATGAGCGACTTGGCGCGGCTGAGCACGTCGGCCTCGTCGGCGGCAATGAGTGAGTCGATGGCACGGACCATCTGACGGCGGGCGTCCTGGCGCTCGGCACTCTTAAGGAACTCGATGCCGCGCGTGGGGCTGCCCGCCACGGCGACGGCCATGCGACAACGCGCGATATCCTGACCAGTGGCACGGCTCACGGCGTGCGCGGCGACGGCGGGTGACACCAGCCGAAACGGCACGCACTGGCAGCGGCTCACGATGGTGGGCAACATCACGTCTGCCGAGGTGCCCAGCAAGATAAACATAACGCCCTCGGGCGGCTCCTCGAGTGTTTTGAGCAGTGCGTTGGCGGTGTTGGCGCGCAGCTGCTCGGCACGGTCAATGATGTAGACCTTGGCCTTGGCGCGGATGGGCGCCAGGGGTACGTCGTCGAGTAGCTCGCGCGTCTGGGCGATGAGGTAGCCCGTGGCGCTCTCGGGCGTGTAATAGTGCACGTCGGGGTGCGTATGGCGGGCGACGCGCACGCAGCTATCGCATGAGCCGCAGCCATCCTGCTCGCACAGGAAGGCTTGGGCGAGCGCCCACGCGGCGTCGAGCTTGCCCGCGCCGGGCGCGCCCAAAAACAGGTAGGCGTGCGATGCGCGACCGCTGGCGACGGCATTGGTCAAAAAGTCGCGCACGCGCTCTTGGGTGTCAAGCTTGGCCAGCAGGCTTGTCTGAGCGGGGGCCATGTTACTCGGCCTCCTGGGCAAGCGCGGCGGCGACGGCATCTTGGGGGACATCGAGGCCATACGCGCGAACCTGCTCGACCGTCTTCTCGAAGACCTCCGCGACGGGCGCGGTGGCGTCGATGAGCTTTACGCGGTTTGGTTCCTCGGCGGCGATGGCGCAAAATCCCTGGTAGACACGCTCTTGGAAGGCCATGCCCTTAGCCTCCATGCGATCTGCCGCGCCACGGGCTGCCATGCGCAGCGCCGCCTGCTCGGGCGTGATGTGATAGACGAGCGTGAGCGCCGGGTGCGTCCCCGCGACGGCCAGGTTGTTGGCATCGCGTACTATCTGGCGATCGAGGCCATCGGCAAACGCCTGATAGCAAGTTGTGGAATCGTAGAAGCGGTCGCACAGGACCACCTTGCCGTCAGCAAGGGCAGGCGCGATGACCTCGTGCACCAGCTGGGCGCGCGCGGCCTCGTAGAGCAACAACTCGCAGGTGTCGCCCATCGCTGTATTGGCGGGGTCGAGCAGCAGAGCACGGATCTTTTCGCTGATGGCGGTACCGCCCGGCTCGCGCAGGCTCACAACCTGGTAGCCAGCGAGTTCGAGCGCGCGGGCAAGCAGGCGCGCCTGCGTGGACTTGCCGGCGCCATCGACGCCCTCGAGCGTGATAAAGCTATGTTGAGCGGGCTCAAAAGCCATGGGCGCAGCCCCTTCCTACAAGGCGCGTAAATGCAGATATATCAACCAAGCCATGATACCCCAGTGCTCGGCGCGTCCCAAATCCCACCTAGCCAATGGCTACTCAGGTGGCAGTTAGGGACGTTCCTAAACTGCCGGCAGAAAAGGAACGTCCCCAACTGCCGGCTTTTTGGGGTGCTGGGTATAATCGTCGTATTGCATTGAAATGTGGCGAAAGGAGTGGCAATGTCTCGGTATTGCGCCTCGTGCGGCAAGCTTCTTGCAGATAATGCCAAGTTCTGCACCTCGTGCGGTGCACCCGTTGAGCAAACAACCGCGAGCGATAGCCAGCCCGCTTTTGAGCAGACCGGCTCCCTTGATACGCCGCAAGCCAAGGCGGACGACCCCCTCGCCTATCGCCCCGACCCCGCCGCAAGCCCTGCGGCCGTCGAGACCACGCAGCGCATACCCGTCGCGAGCGGCTCGCCCCAACAGGAGCCGGCTCCCGCATACACGCCCGCTTCGCCACAGACCCCCGCTCCCAAAAAGAGCGGCACCGGGCCGCTTATCGCCGTTATTGTTGTGCTGGCGGCGATCATCATCGCCCTGGTCGTTTTCTTTGTGATCAAGCCTTTCGACAACGCCGCCACGCAGACGACTGCCGAGGTAGCTAAGCTGCACCATGACGTCGACGACGATGACCTAAAGCCTCTCGGCGATCCCAACAGCCTGTACGACGATGATGACGATGACGACGAGGATGGCGGCGAAGCAACGCTCTCCGAGCAGAACCTCTACCGCCGACTAAGCGAATACTACGACTTGCTCGAAGACCTCGACAACTACGTCCGTGGCTGCGCGCAGAACTTCAACGGCAGCTATCTGGAAGAGGATCGGACCACCCGTCAAAATCTCGCCGACGTCGCCGAGCGCACAGAGGACACCATCGAGCAGTATTACGACATCGTCGAGGACCTAGACGTCCCGACGAGCTCCAAGAACTATAGCTCCTGGAAGGACATCATCGCCCTGTACGACGACCTGGATCACCGCATTGACGCAATCTGTGATGCCTGGGAGATCAGCCTGAAATACGCCAAGCCTGCGGACCACAAGAATGAGATCGTGGCGCCGCTGTCGCGCGACAACGTGGCGGGCACCAATGACAATAAGTATCGCCTAGACTTTGAGGAGCGCTATCCCGGCGCCAAACCCGTCGAAGTGAACTAGCGCTTTGTCGTTCCCGAGCCGGCAGTTAGGGACGTTCCTAAACTGCCGGCAGAAAAGGAACGTCCCTAACTGCCGGTCAAAAAAACGAGCGAGGATCGTGGGGTCCTCGCTCGTTTTTTAGGCAATGTTTCGACCGCGCCGTTACTTGTCGGAGGCTACTTTCTTGGCAGTCGACTTCTTCGCGGTCGTCTTCTTGGCGGCAGTGGCTTTCTTAGCCGTCGTCTTCTTGGCCGCCGTCGTCTTCTTGGCCGTGCTCGCCTTAGTCGTGGTCTTGCGGCCGCGGGCGGGCTTCTTCTCCTTGGTCGGGCAGTCCATGTTCACGCAGATGCGCCACGGGCCGCGCGCCGTGTTGACCACCACGATGGGGGCGCCGCACTCGGGGCAGGTCTCACCCGTCGCCTCGAGCTTACCGCGCGCCGGCAGAGGATAGCTCACGCCGCAGTCATCGTAGTTGGTGCAGCGGATAAAGCGCTTGCCGCTCTTCTCGCTCTTGTGCGCGATCAGGTCGCCATGGCGTCCGGCCTCGGCGCACACCTTGCACTCGCCCACCTTAAGGTCAGGCTCGTAGTTGGTGGGGCACGTGGGGTTCACGCAAATCTCGAAGGCCTTCTGGCGGAACGGCTGGCACTTAATGCGCGGCGCACCGCACTCGGGACACACGGCGGCCTCGCCCTCGAGCGGGCTCACCTTGACGCCGCTCGGCACCGGATAGGTCACGTCGCAGTCGGGCCAGCCCATGCAGCCAATGAAGCTGCCACGGGTCTTGGCGCTCGTCTTCATAACCAGGTCCTTGCCGCACTTGGGGCAGGCGCCCACGCGCGCATCGGCCGTGACGGCGTCGCTGATGGCGTCGCCCAGCTCCTGCGTATGCTTGAGCAGCTCGTCGAGCACGCCAGCCAGCAGCGCGCGCGAGTGCGTCACGACATGCTCTTCGGTATCCTCGCCGCGCTCCACACGGGTCATGTCGCCATCGAGCTCGCTGGTCATATCGGGGCTCGTGATGCGCGGGGCAAACTGCGTCAGTGCGTCGATGATGGCGATGCCCAGCTGGCTCGGCTCAACGGGATCATTTTTGAGATAGCGCACGGCATACAGGCGCTCGATGATGCTCGCGCGCGTGGACTTGGTGCCCAGGCCGCGCTTTTCCATCTCCTGCACGAGCTTGATCTGGGTGCGAGCGCGCACGAGGTTGTGCTCGGGGTACTTGGTGGCGAAGTACGTGTCACCGGCGAGGTAGTCGGCGAGGAAGCGCATGCCGCATTCCATTGTCATCAGCTTGGCGCCCCAGGGCAGGGTCTGTTTCTCTAAAGGCGTGAACGCCTCCCCTGCTGCCTGCAAGAAGCCC
>USKL01000162.1 GCA_900555225.1 uncultured Collinsella sp. | reverse complement strand
GAGGAGCAGGGAGAACGAAGCAGCAATGTCGGCGGAGAAGCCCTGATACTTTTCGAGCTTGACCATGCTCTGGCCGACGGACTTGATGATGCGCTCGCCGCCCACGCTGGTGCCGATACCCATAGTGGCCGAGCACAGCAGCATAATCCAGATGGGGATGCCTGCATCGCCGACGCTCGTCTGGCCGCTGGCAAAGGCCACGCCTAAAAAGAGCACGCCGATGAACTTCTGTCCATCCTGCGCGCCGTGCATAAAGCTCATGGCCGCAGCGCTCGCGATCTGAGCGTATTTAAAGAAGACATTGGCACGTCGCCTGTTGGCGGCGGCGAAAAGAATCGAGACGAGCTTGCACAGGACCCAGCCCATGACAAAGCCCAGGCCGATGGAGAGCGCCAGACCGTAGATGACCTTCATCCACTCGTGGACGTTGACGCTGCTCGCACCGCCGAGGGCGATGGCGGCACCGGTCAGGCCGGCGATAAGGCTGTGGCTTTGCGAGGTGGGGATGCCAAAACGCGACGCTGTGGCGCCGTAGACGACGATGGAGAACAGCGCCGCGCATAGGCAGGCGAGCGCCATGGTGCTGTTTCCGCCAAAGTCGACGATATGTGAGATGGTGTTGGCGACGCTCGCGTTAAAGTGCGTCATGATGAGCACGCCGAGGAAGTTGAATGCGGCGCTCATGAGAATGGCGGCGCGGGCGGGCATGCAACGCGTAGTGACGCAGGTCGCGATGGCGTTGGGCGCGTCGGTCCATCCATTGACGAAGATGGCGCCCAACGCGAGGATCACGGTGACGGCAAGGACTGGGTTCGACACAATTTGGCCGAGGAAGGTTGAGAACGTTACGTCCATATATGGGCTTTCTCGAAGTTTGCAGACACGTTACAAAAACATGATAAATCGTATCACCTCCTGCGGGTCTCTTTACCGAGTTCTGATGGGAGAAGTGAACTTTTTGGCACTAAAATTGAATATTAGCCCTGTTGACCGCGGGTGTTCTTTTTGCTAACACGCCATGCGGACACGTGCGATTACTACGACACTCCAAAACCACAGTCTGTTCGCTTTACAACATGCAAACATGCGTTCGATAATAGGAGGCATGGAATATCGACAGACAGATGGCAAAACTCGGCGCGTGCACAAGCAGTATGTGGACGTCGTGGCTCGCATCCTCGCGGGCGGACAGGTCGTGCCGGTCACCGTCTGCTGGGTCGACGGTCGTTGCTTTACGATTGACGAGATTGTCTCGACCACTGGGTTTGGCCTGACGGTTCACGGCATCCGTACGGCAACCTATAAGGTGCGTTTTGGCGGGCACGCGACCGAGTTGTATCTGGAGGACCAGACGCGCGAACGACCAGATGGTTCGCAGGCCCATCTGATGCGTTGGTGGGTGTGGGCATTCGACCGTACGCTCGAGGGCGAGCGCCGTGGGTAAGGACGTACGGCATTCGGGTACAATGACAGGAATCTTGTCACCTGCTGCGCCGTCTTTCACGGCACTTTTTGAAAGGACGAACCTATGAACGATATCCAGGGCTATCAGAACGGCCCCGTCGAGAGCGGCGCAAGCCGCGCCAAGGAGATGTCGCCGCGCGCGTACAACCTTGTCATGTCTGCCCTGATCTTTTTGGGCTTTTGCGCCATGGGCGTCGGTGCTTACTTTACGAGCACCATGTCGTTTGCGCGCATGATGATGAGCGGCGCCGCTTTGCCGCTGGTCTTTGGCTCATTTATTTTGACCATCGTCGGCATGGTCATGATGTCGGCCGCCGCCAGCAAGCAGTCCGTGGGCCTGTCCCTTGTGGGCTACGTAATCTTTGCGAGCACCTTTGGCCTGACCGCGTCGTTTGGCCTTGCCAACTACGACCTGCCCACCATCAACACTGCCTTTATCGCCACGGCCGCCATCACCTTTGTCTTTGGCGCCTTGGGCGTGACGTTCCCCAAGTTTTTCCAGCGCGTATATGGTATCGGTTTTGGCATTCTGCTCGCTACTATTCTGGTTGAGATCGTGCTGATGTTCATGGGCGTCTCACAGACCATCACCGACCTGATCGTGATCGTGGTGTTCGCCGGCTTTATTGGCTACGACACCTATGTTGCCACGACGGTGCCGCCTACGCTGCCCAACGCCGTGCTTATGGCCTCTAACCTGTTCGTGGATATTATCAACGTGTTCCTGCGCATTCTGAACATCCTCGGCCGTCGCGACTAGTGGCGAATTGCGGCGGTGCTTGCCGTGCGTGCAAATCGATGCGAAAGGCGGTCCTTCGGGGCCGTCTTTTTTGTACGCGGCGGGGTATCATGGATGGGAAAAGCCGATAGCGGCAGAGACCGAGAAAGGTGACCACTTATGGCAGACGTCGACAACAGGAACCGTAACCGCAGGTCCAACCGAGCGGGTCAGCCCAATCCCAAGCGCGAGGCCCGTGCCAAGGCCGCCGAGCGTCACGTGGCAACTGTGTCCGAAGCGTGCGCCAAGGATATCGAGCGTTCGCTTGCCGGTGTTCGCGAGTTTGACGGTATGCCTGCCGGCTTTGTCTCGGCGATGAAGGCCAAGGTTCAGAGTGCTGTGGCCACCGAAGAACAGGTTGCCGAGGACGTCGAGGGCGCGGAGGCTGCCGAGGTCGAGGCAGCGCTCGAGCCCGTCGAGGAGCCTGCCGAGGAAATCGCCGAAGCTGAGGAGCCCGCTCCGGTTCTGCCCGAGGTCACCGTGCTCGATGCCTCCACCACGCAGGCCATCTTGGACAACGGTCGTGGCTATGCGCAGTTCTGCGACATGGCCGTGCTCGCCTTTGCCTCGTTCACCAATCCGGGCGGTGGCTATATTCAGGGTTATCTGGGCCAGGAGGCCACGCTGTGCGCCGATTCGTATCTGTACAACGTTCTCGATAAGCAGCGCAAATGGTACGGCGAGAACCGTCGCCGCAACATCAACTGCGAGCTTTACCGAAACCGTGCGCTGGTGGTGCCTGCGGTGCGCTTCGACCGCAACCACGTGCATGCATACGCCGACGTGATCGTGGCCGCCGCGCCCAACGTTAAGCGCGCCCGCCAGGAGTATCGCGTGAGCGACGATGCTCTGCTGGATGCCCTGCGCGACCGCATTCGCTTTGTGCTTGCCATCTGCGACGAGCTAGGTCGCGAGAAGCTCGTGCTGGGCGCTTGGGGCTGCGACAACAACGGCTTTGACGCAGAGGCCGTGGCCGAGCTCTTCCGCAAGGAGCTCGCGTCGGGCGACTTTAAGGTCAAGCAAGTCTTCTTTGCCGTGCCTTCTACGCGCTGGGATGAGGATTTTGCCAAGTTCGAGCACGTGCTGGCAAACTTCCCCGAGCGCAACGAGGAGTCCTATGCCCAGGTTGCCGCTCGCGCTGCGGCAGCTCGCGCCGCCGAGCAGATCCAAGCTGCTACCGAGGATGATGAGGACGAGGACGACTGGCGCAAGTACCTGTAATCGGTACGTGCTGACAGATGGGTCGAGCCGGCGGGAGAGGCTGCTTCCGTCGGTTTTTTACTGAGCGAGGGGCTTACGATGAAAAACGTTCTATGCTTTGGCGACAGCAACACCTATGGTTACGATCCGGCGGGCATGCGCGACGGCACCGCGGTGCGCTATGCGCAGGATGTGCGCTGGTGCGGCGTGGCCCAACGTGACTTAGGCGAGGGCTGGCATGTAATTGAAGAAGGCCTCAACGGCCGCACGACGGTACGCGACGACATGTGCCATCTGAACACCAATCTTAACGGCATCCGCGCACTGCCGATGCTGCTCGAGGCCCATAAGCCGCTGGATGCGATCGTTATTATGCTGGGAACCAACGATTGCAAGACGGTCTTTGGTGTGACGGCCTCCGATATTGCCCGTGGCACCATGGCGCTGATTCGCGCGGTGCGTGCATTTCCCTGGACCAATGCTGCACCCTGCCCGCGTATTCTGCTGATGGCACCTATCAAGATCAAGCCGCAAATCGCCGATGTATATATGACCGATTTTGACGAGCGTTCCGTCGAGGCCTCGGAGCATTTTGCTGAATACTATGCGCACGTAGCCGAGCAGTTTGGCTGCGACTTTTTGAATGCAGCGGAGTTTGCCGAGCCGGGCGATATCGACTATCTGCATATGATGCCCGAAAGCCATGAGAGCCTGGGTCACGCCGTGGCGGCCAAGCTCCAAGAGATGCTCGGAGAGTAGCGCGACCCCAAGCCACCGCAAAGGGGACGGGCGCCTTTGCGGTGGCTTTGGACTGCGAATCTTAATACTGCCACATGTGGTTGACGGGGCCGGAGCCTTTGCCCATGTCAAAGCCGGCGGCCAGAGCGCCGGTTA
>USKL01000161.1 GCA_900555225.1 uncultured Collinsella sp. | reverse complement strand
GAAGACGTCGTCGATAGCGCCGGTCGCAAAGATGACGGTAAAGGAGAGCGCCAGCATGGGGTAGCTGATGTGCAGACGGGGGTGGGGCACCAAAACGGGCGGCCAACCCAGGTACCAGGTGCCTAGGATTTGCACAGTGCAGGCGACGACCAGGCCCAAAAACACCGCCGTTCCGCCCAAACGCGGGATGGGCTTGGTGTTGATGCGGCGCTTAGAAGGATAGTCGACGGCATCGAGCTTAATTGCCAAGCGCTTGACCAGGGGCACCGCGAGGAAGGTCGTGATAAAGGCCGCCGCTGCCACGCATAGGTACGGTATGTAGCTCGGGGATGAAGCCATGAATCTAAAAACCGCCAAGCGTCGAAGGAAAAGGTCAGAAGAACGCCATGCGCAAAGGGCATAGCCGAACCATAATACTCGACCAAGGGGGGTACATGGAATTGCACGCAGCGATAATCACGCGCTTACCAGATATTGGGATGTTGTCGATGGCTTGTCGGGATGCCGGCGGGGATCCATATGGACTGTAATGGTGATTTTCGGCAAAAGAAAACCACCCCCCACGTTACGAAAATGAACCCACCTAAAACAGGTGGGTGCCCTCATCGACTGTTCCAGCGTCCTTAACAACGAAGGATACCTGTACTAGGTACGACTGTGTGGGCTCCCTAAATAAACGCGACGGTTCACCCAGTTGCTCCGCGGGGGGCGGAATACCTACATCATAAAGCGGCACTTTATCGATTCCAGTCTTGACATTACAAAAATCGTGTCGGACGATTACGGCGCCTTAGGGACGGAGCCGTCTACCCGGTCTGGCCCTTTACGTTTGAGCTGCTGAATCGTTGTTTTGGAGCATGGTTTTATGCCGACGTCGTTGACCGAACTTTTTTCGCCCGCCTGCCATTTGTGTCCGCGCCGTTGCGGTGCGGCGCGCGATGAGGGCGCGCACGGCGTCTGCGGTGCTAACGACACGCTCAAGGTGGCCCGCGCCGCGCTTCATATGTGGGAGGAGCCGCCTATCTCGGGCGAGGCCGGTTCGGGCACGATCTTCTTTAGCGGCTGCTCGCTCAAATGTATCTACTGCCAGAACCACGAGATCTCGACCGGCAATTTTGGCCTTGAGATTTCGCCTGAGCGCCTGGTCGAGATTATGCTGGAACTGCAGGACCAGGGTGCCAACAACATCAATTTGGTGACGTCGACGCACTATGCGCACCTGTTGCCTGCCGCGATTGCCGCGGCACGGGCGCGCGGACTGGTTATCCCAATCGTCTACAACACGAGTGGTTACGAGCGCGCGAGTGCCGTGGCGGCGCTGGGCGACCTGGTCGATGTGTGGCTCACCGACTTTAAATATGCCGATGCCGGGCTTGCGCAGTCGCTCTCCCATATAAAGGATTACCCGCGTGTGGCCGTGTCGGGTCTGGCCCAGATGGCGCGCGAGATCGAGCGCCGCGGGGGAGAGTTGGTGGACGAGGACGGGCTTATGAAGCGTGGCATGATCGTGCGTCACCTGGTGCTTCCGGGGCATGCAGACGATTCGTGTCGCGTGCTGGACCTGGTGTGGCAGACGGTGGGCGACGTGCCGATCTCGGTTATGAACCAGTACACGCCCAATGCGCTCATGCGCGAGCAGGGCGGCGACCTGGCGCGCGCCGTGACGCGTGAGGAGTACGAGCAGGTGCTCGACCATGCCGACGACCTGGGTTTTACGACGATGTTCTGGCAAGAGGGCGGCGCGGTAGACGAGAGCTTCACCCCGGCCTTCGACACCACCGGTGTTCTTACCAGCGCAAAGTAGTGCGTTCGTCGATGATTTTTCTGGGACGGGGATAAAAAATCATCGAGAGGATCGCCTGTTCGAAAAGTTGCCAAAATAGCCGCGCTCCAAAAAGACTGCTTATTGGGCGTTGACAGTTGGCGAGCCGTAGGTAAAATATCGACTTGTCCTGGGGACGTAGCTCAGTTGGGAGAGCGCTGCCGTCGCATGGCAGAGGCCGAGGGTTCGACTCCCTTCGTCTCCACCCTTGGATTTGATAAGCCGCTGACATTGTGTCGGCGGCTTTTTTTAAAAGAAAGGGCTATACCATGGCCGAGCTTGAGTCCCAACCACTGTCTGCCGAGGAGCGCGCCGAGTTGGAAGAGCTCCGCGCCGAGAAGGCTCGTCGCGAGGCCCAGGAAGAGGCGCGCCGCGAGCGTGAGGAGCTGGCCGCTCTGCGTGCCGAGCGTGCGAAGGCCGAGGAGGTCGCCTCGAACGCCGCATCCGAGCGCAAGCCCGCGCCCGCACCCAAGCCCGCTGCTGCGAAGCCTGCACCTGCCGCGCCCAAACCTCAGCCTAAAAAGGCCGCTCGTCCCAAGTCCGTCGAGCCCAAGCCGAGCCGTGACGAGATGACCTTTGCCCAGCGCATGGTTACCTCCAAGGAGCCTACGGGCGAGAACGAGATCCCTGGCATGGCGCCGGCTCAAAAAATCATCATTGTCCTTGCCCTCATCGCGTTTGTCATCTTTATGGGCTACACGATCCTGACCAGCATGGGCCTGCTCTAACCGATTTGCATCGGGTGTCATGTCCGCATCCTCTGCTCTCGTCTAACCCTCAAATTCTGTACCACACATCCGAAAGGTCGCCCCATGGCTTTGACCGACATCTCGCATCCCACCGACATTGCAATGCTCACCGATCTGTACGAGCTCACTATGGCCCAGGGCCTGTGGGAGAGCGGCAAGGCCAATGAGCAGGGTTGTTTTACCGCGTTTTACCGCGACCATCCCTTTGGCAGTGCCTATGCCGTCATGTGCGGCACCGCCGAACTGCCCGAGCTGGTCGAGAATCTGCGCTTTACGCCCGAGGACATCGACTACCTCGCATCGCTTGAGGCCCCGGCCGGCGGCGCGATGTTCAAGCCTGGATTCCTCGACTACCTGCGCGATTTTCGTGCGCATGTAAACATCGACGCCGTGCCCGAGGGCGAGCTCGTCTTTCCGCGCGAGCCCATGGTGCGCGTCACCGGCCCCGCGCTGGAGTGCCAGCTGCTCGAGACGGCGCTGCTTAACATTGTCGGCTTCCAGACGCTTGTCGCCACCAAGACGGCGCGCGTGGTGCTCGCCGCCGACGGTCGTCCCGTGGCGGAGTTTGGCCTGCGTCGAGCCCAGGGTCCCGATGGCGGCCTGGCCGTTGCACGCGCGAGCTACGTTGCCGGCTGCTCCTCTACGTCCAATGTGCTCGCCGGCCGCCGCTACGGTATTCCCGTCTTTGGCACGCATGCGCACAGCTGGGTGATGAGCTTCGATTCCGAGCTCGAGGCCTTCCGTGCCTTTGCCAAATCGAGCCCCAAGAACTGCACGCTGCTCATCGACACCTATGACGTGCGCGAGGGCTGCGAACATGCCATTACGGTTGCCAAGGAGATGGAAGCGGTGGGCGAGCGCCTGTCGGCCATTCGCATCGACTCCGGCGACCTCGCCAAGCTCTCCAAGTATGTCCGCGGTCGTTTCGATGCCGAGGGCCTGCCCTATGTGGGGATCTCGGTTTCGAACGATCTTGACGAGTATACGATTCAGTCGCTGCTCGACCAGGGCGCGCCCATCGACAGCTTTGGCGTGGGTACCAAGCTCGCGACCTGCTATGACCAGCCGGCGCTGGGCGGCGTGTACAAGCTTTCCGCCCGCCGTGCGAGCGAGGCAGATCCATGGACGCCGGTGGTCAAGCTCTCCGAGCAGCCCTACAAGCGCACGATCCCGGGCGTGCAGCGTGTGCGCCGCTATTACGACGGCTTTGGCGGCCCGGTCTGCGACATGATCTACGACGAGGACCATCTGGCGGGGGAGGGCGCCGCGCGCGGCAATACCCTTGTGGCCGTGAATGATGCCGCCCTGGTGACCGACGTGTCCGAACTTGAGTATCGCGAGCTGCTGGTGCCGATCGTGCGCGATGGCAGTGCGGTGGCTCCGCGTGAGAGCATCCAGGACGCGCGCGAGCGCTGTGTTTGGGCGCTTGATCATCTGGACGCAGCTTTCAAGCGCTTCCTGTACCCGCAGACTTATGTGGTGGGCATGGAGCAGGGCCTGGCACAGGTGCGCGACGAACTCGTGCGCAAGAACATGGCCGCGGCTTCTGCCTTTCCCTGGGCTCACTAATTCCTTGGGCGGTAGGGGCGAGTCACGCTCCCTTGGCCGCCAGCTTGGCCGTTCGCTGAACAGTTGATTGGTTTGACGTATGACGACTTCTTATAAAACGATGGTGGTAAAGATCGGTTCGTCCACGGTGGTGGGCGCCGACGGCAAGGTCAACCGCTCCTTTATCGGCGGGCTTGCCGATCAGGCCGCAGCCCTG
>USKL01000160.1 GCA_900555225.1 uncultured Collinsella sp. | reverse complement strand
TTCCAACATACTTGGGCGTGATGGCCGAGACGCGGTCCTCAACGTCCTTCCACAGGAAGGCGGCGACCTCCAGAGAAGCGGGCTTGCGGCTCTCGAGGTTCTTCATCAGATACTTGAGCGTCAGGCCCGAGTCCAGAATGTCCTCGACGATCAGCACGTCGCGACCGCGGATGTCGATATCCAGGTCCTTAATGATACGCACGATACCCGAGGACTTCACACCGTCGCCATAGCTCGAAACAGCCATGAAATCGATGTTGGTCGGCAGCTCGATCTTACGCATCAGGTCGCCCATAAAGACCACGGCGCCGCGCAGGACCGCAATCAGCACCAGATCCTTACCCGCGTAGTCGCGCGTAATCTCCTCGCCCAGGCGAGAGACGATACCGTCGATATCCTCCTGCGTGAACAGAACCTTCTCGATATCCGGATGTTGAGAAGCCATGACAACCCTTTCTTGTGCTTATCGCCCACACACCGCCGTATGGACGCGAACTACACATTCTAGCAGCGCACGGGGTAAATTTACCAGCCCGTGCGCCATCAGCGCGGGAATACCGTCAACGTCGCACAGAATAGCAGGCGTGGGACGCTATTCCGCATCGACCACGCGGAGCAGATATGCCACGCGCGTTGCGGCCGTGCACTTAAAACGCTCGTCCGCGCGAACTCCGGCGACCCACACCACGGCACCCCCCGGCGCCGTCCTCACCATGGGCACGCCGGCGCGCTCGGAAACGGGAATGCGAGCCTCGCCTAGCAAATCGGATACTTTCTTGCTTCGGCCACTCATCCCTAACGGGCACATCACGTCTCCCGGCGCGGGACCGTCCACCCACAGGCGCGCCAATCGCGCCTCGGCAGGGATCTCGCCACGCGAGCCCGCCAGGATCCGCTCACTATCGCTGTCGGCAAAACCCAGGGCAGCCGCGTCTACCAAAGCTGTCACTTCCCCGGCAGCCGCAAGCTCACGGGCGCGGCGCACGATATCGCATCCCGGCTCAACAGCCATCGGTTCTGTGACCAGCATACGTCCCCCGCCCAACGGCAAACGACCGGGTACGGTAACCCAGTCCGCGACCAGGCCCTCGCGAGCCGCCGGCGCCTTAAACGCCAGCATGCCAAACTCAATGCGTGCGTCAATCCCCGCCGGAAGCGTGACCGAGCCGGTGCCCTCGGCAACGCAGGAAAGGACTCGCTCCACATGTCGCATCTCGGGACGAGCGTCCGGATCGATGCGCTTAATCGCCAGTCGCACGATGCGCCGCGCGATTACCACCTCGGCCGCAGCCAGGCGCCTGGCATCGAGCACCAGTGCGCCCGCTGCCTCTTTGCGCAAACAGCTTCGAAACGCCTGTGCCGAAAGCTGAGACAAAAACGCGTCCTCATCGCCTAAGATCTCGCAGGCGGCGCCAATCGTCTTGCAGACGCTCGCGTTGCGCTGCGCCACCACTGGCATTACTCGATGGCGCACGTAGTTTCGCAGATACGAGATATCCTCATTGCTCTCGTCTTCACGCCACGGCTGACCATGTACCTGTAGATAGCCCACGAGCTCGCCATGAGTTAGGTCGAGCAAGGGACGTACCACGATATTCCTCCGGCGAGGAATGCTCGATAGGCCAGCGGGCCCCGAACCCTTAATCGCGTTCATCAAAAACGTTTCCGCGCGATCCGAAGACGTGTGCGCGGTGCAGATACGAGCCGCCGTTCGCGGTGCCCCCGTCTGGGCGCAGAGCTCGCGAACATACCTCCGCGCCGCGGCATAGCGCACTTCGCGGGCCGCGGCCTCAATATTGCCCGACTCCCCATCAAAATAAGCGTGCTCCACGCACAGCGGTAAACCATATTTCGCGCAGAGCTCACGCACAAAGGCCTCGTCGCCATCGGACGCCTTGCCGCGCAGATGATGGTTTACATGCAGCACATGCAGGCGCTCGCGAGCAATGGGGGCAACACCGCGCCCGTCTTGGATATCCAGCTTTGATGTGCACGCCATAAGAAGCAGTGCCGTCGAGTCCGCGCCGCCTGATACCATGAGCACGACAGGAGCAGCCTGCTGCCTCGTTCGGGTCTCATCGACTGCCCCGGGCACGGCATGGTGTCCGTAATGCTGTGATACCGTAGGCATTTGCTTCCTCCTCTATTCGTCCGCACCCATTGTATCCTTTGGAATCTTATGTCTCGTCTGCACCTTCATATCCTTGGCAGCGGCTCAAAAGGCAACTGCGCGCTCATCGAAGGCCCCCGGGGGCTCATCATGATTGACGACGGTCTTTCTCGCCGCGAGACATTAAAGCGCATGGCAGAACTGGGACTCTCGGCAGACAACGTCTCGGCTCTTCTCATTACTCATGAGCATAGCGATCACATCAAGGGTCTCGATGTCTGGTGCAAGCACTGGCACGGTCCCCTCTTTGCCAGCAGGGGCACACTTTCGAGCAAAGAAAATCTTTCGCATCTGCCTGTCGAGGAATTCGACCCCGGTGACACCCTATCCATTGCCGGCATCCACGTGCAAACCTACTCAACATCACACGATGTCATAAATCCAATCGGCTTTCGATTCGACGCCCTCGATGATTCCATCGGCTTTGCTACTGACACCGGAGAGCTATCGAGCCAAGCCATGAACACCCTCAAAGATTGTCGAGTCCTCGCGCTCGAAAGCAACCACGATGTGACCATGCTGCGCGAGGGAGAATATCCCCGCTTTCTTCAGGAGCGCATCCTGTCTGCAAGGGGACACCTCTCCAACGGCCAAGCCGCCGAAGCCGCGCGCGAACTTGTTACCGATCGCACCGAACAGCTCATTGCCATGCATATCAGCCAAGACAACAATCGTCCGAGCCTTACCGTCAAAAGCTATGCCAAAGCTCTAGCCGCAACCCTGGATGACGAGCTCGGCAGCTCCGCCACCCTTCTCCAAGGATCGCGAAAACTCTCGATACGCCCCGCAAGCCAGTATCGGCCAGCAACCATTCAATAGACTGTCCTAAACAGCAAAAGGGGCCGGGAATCGCTTCCCAGCCCCTTTTGTTGTCTTTTAATAGCGAAGAACACCAACGAAGTTATTCGATGGAGATCTTCGTAACGTTCTTCTTCTCGACGATCTTGGGAACCGTAACGGTCAGGATGCCGTCAGCGTACTTAGCCGAGAGGCCCTCGCTCGAAGCGTCCTTAAGATACACGCCACGCGTCGCGCTGTACGAGCTGAACTCCTTCTGCAGGAAGTTCTTGCCCTCGTTCTCCTCGTCTTCCTCGACATTCACGCTAATGGACAGACGACCCTCGTTAAGCTCGACATCGATATCGTCCTTGGCGACGCCGGTCAGATAAGCCTTGACCTCATAGCCATCGCCCTTATCCTCAACGTCAACGGGGAACGCCTTAGAGGCAATCGAGCTGTTCGCTAGGTCGCTCATATCATCAAACAGATCGAACAGCGAGCTTGCAGAGGGACGAACGCCAAAAACCGAACGATAAGGAACCATGCTTGCCATGTTTACCACTCCTTTATAGGACTGCCGAGTCATCCTCCAGGTGACTGGGACTTCTTTTGACGCTCTTATATATGCCCACCCAGTGCTCATATATACATCGACTATAAAGTTTTTTGAGTCCAGTACTATAAGCATATCTAAGTGCGTATGACTCAGGTTTTAGGAAGGTTAAGGTTCTTTGAACCAGAGCTTAAATAACAAGTATGTTCACAGCTACAAATAGCAAGGGGCTTACAATGAGCGCGTACACGTTGTTGGTAACGAGCTAAAGGGCATCATGGACGACCAAAACCAGAACAAAATGTTTATGCAGACGCAGGGGGAAGAAACTTCCACGCAGCCGCCACGGTTCCATCGCCCCCACATCTCGCAAGAGCCCATTAATGATCCTGAGCCCGAGTATGTGACGAGAAATCGATATCAAACGCTCGAGGATGCCCAAACGGGACGCAAACATATGGGCGTCGCCTCGGGAGACCCTGTATATCTGAAAGACGCACCATTATCTAAAAACAGCGCAGCTAGTGATGAGCCGATGAAAGCATCCGCCGCTCATCAACAAAGAGGTCCTCGACCAAAGCAAACCTTGACGCATTCGGCTCGCTATCTCGAAACGCCAAAACAGGGAAAATCAATCTTCGTTTCATCAAGTAAACGACGCAAGCAGCATCGACTGACAATCCTGCTTTTGATCATTGCAGCCATAGCAGTTGCCCTTGTTATTCGTTTTATTTTCTTTAAATAAAAGCTCAATACCAAAAAGAATTAAATCGTCTGGCGTAAATGAGTCATTTATGCCCGTAAACGCAAAAAAAGGGGGAGGCCGCGAGGCCTCCCCCCTC
>USKL01000159.1 GCA_900555225.1 uncultured Collinsella sp. | reverse complement strand
TTTGGTGCCTCCGAGACCGGTACCGGTGCGCGCGGCCTGCATTCGGCCCTCGAGAACGTCTATGAGTCGCTCGTGGGCGCGCTGTACCTGGATGCCGGCTGGGATGCCGCGGCAGAGTTCATTCACCGTACGCTTAAGCCGCATTTGGCTTCCGAGCGTGCCGAGCATCCTGCGAACCCCAAGTCGTTTTTGCAGGAGTGCGTGCAAGCCGACGGTCACGAACCCCCGGCGTACAAGCTCGTTGGCTCCGAGGGCCCGGCGCATGCGCCCACCTTTACCGCCGTGGTTTTGATCGATGGTATTCGCCAGGGTCGCGGCTCCGGCTCCTCAAAGAAGGAAGCCGAGGGAGCCGCCGCGCTCGAAGCGCTCGACCGCATGGGTTACACCACCAATGGCGTGATTCTGAACAAGAAGCACGTGTAAGCGAGGAACCGTGTATCTCAAGTCCCTCACGCTCAAAGGGTTCAAGTCGTTTGCCGACCGCGCCCATATGACGTTTGAGCCGGGCCTGACCGTCATCGTCGGTCCCAACGGCTCGGGAAAATCGAACATCTCCGACTCGATTCTGTGGGTCCTGGGCGAGCAGAGCGCCAAGCAGCTGCGCGGTCAGGCCATGGAGGATGTCATCTTCTCGGGCTCGTCAGCGCGCAAGCCGGTGGGTGTCGCCGAGGTCACGTTGGTGCTCGATAACTCGGACCATATGCTGCCCGTCGATTTTGACGAGGTCGCCATCACCCGTCGCATGTATCGCTCGGGCGAAAGCGAGTACCTCATCAACTCGAGTCCGTGCCGCCTGATGGACATTCAGGACATCCTGCACGATTCGGGCCTGGGCAAGGATACGCATTCCATTATTAGCCAGGGCAAGCTCGACGCCATTTTGCAGAGCCGCCCCGAGGAACGCCGTGCCCTCATCGAGGAGGCCGCCGGCATCTCCAAGCACAAGCGCCGCAAGGAGCGTGCGCTCAAAAAGATTAAGTCGATGGACGAGCACCTGACGCGTGCCCGCGACATCAATAAGGAAATCGCCCGTCAGCTGCGACCGTTGGAGCGTCAGGTCGATCGCGCGCGCAAGTACAAAGAGCTGTCCTCGCGCGCGAACGAGCTTACGCAGATGCTAGCCGTCGACGAGCTGCGTTCGCTGCAGTCGCAGTGGAATGACCTGGAGAGCCGTTCCAAGGAAGGTGCCGCCGAGCTGGAGCTTGCGCAGTACCGCTTGGGCGAAAAGGAGCGCGAGCTCGAGAAGCTTCAGGTCATGCTCGAGGAAAAGGGCCTGTTTGTGGGCGATCTGGGCGAGCAGCGCCGTCATATGCAAGATGTGGTCGGCCGCATTAACTCCGACATGCGCCTGCTCGAAGAAAAGGGCCACAACATGGTGTCGCGCCTGTCTGACATGCGCGGGCAGATTTCGAGCTCCGAGCATCAGCGACGTCGCGTGGTCGAGGAGCTCGAGGACGCGCGTGCGCAGCTTGAGGAAGTGACCGGTGCGCACATGCAGGCCCAGGAGGACGTTGACGCCGCTGGTCCTGCCGCCGCCGAGCTCCACGAGCGGCGCGTGGCGCTCGACAATCAGATTTCGCAGCTCACGCGCGAGCAGCGCGATGTGCAGCGTGTGGCCGATAACGCCGCGCTCGAGCTTGCCAAGGTGAAGGACTCGCTGAGCAATGCCGAGGTCGAGGACAACATGTATGTCTCGCGCCTGGAGCAGATCGATGAACAGCTCGAGGAGGTCACGGCCTCGCTCGAGAGCCGTCGCGACCGCGCCGAGGAGCTTGAGGACGCTCTTGAGGAAGCGCGCCAGGCTCAGGTCGATGCGCGTGAGGCCACCGAGACGGCACACGCGGCCCTGAAGGACCTGCGTGCCCGCGAGAGCGAGGCGCGCAACAAGTTATCCGAGGTGCGCTCGGAGCTTGCCAGTCATAAGAAACTCGATGCCCGCATGGCTGACAGCTCGCCGCTCGTGAGCCGGCTGGTGGGTGCGCTGGGCGACGATGTCTCGGGTCGTCTGGGCGACGTGCTCGAGGCCCCGCGCGAGCTTGAGGGCCTGGTTGAGCAGCTACTTGCCGGCGATATCGATGCCCTGTTGTTTGATGACGCCACCACGCTTGAGCGTGCCGGTCGTGCGGCTCTGGGCCAGAAGAAGGCCTCGGGTGAGGCGCTGCTGGTGGCGCGCGGCGTGAGCGGCTCTGCTGCCGCCGAGGGCACTGCCGGTTCGCGTCTGGTTGATCGTCTGTCCGTGCGCGCAGGCTACGGACCCGTCGTCGAGGCGCTGCTCGGCGGCTATTACATGGTCGATGACTTGGCTGCCGCGCTGGCCGCGCCTGTCGTTGACGGTGTGACCTACGTGACTCCCGATGGCGCTCGCGTAAGCTGTGGCGGCCTGGTGCGCGTGGGCCTCGATGCCGGCGAGGCGTCGGGCGCTCTGGAGCGCAAGCGTCGCATTCGCGAGCTGGAGGGCCTGGAGCCCGATCTGGCTGCCGTGTTTGAGCATGTGTCGGATCAGGTCGTCGAGGCCAATGCGGCCGTTGAGGAAGCGCGTGCCGCTGAGGGCGATGCCGCCGGCGAGATCGCCCGTCTTGAGGGCGAGCGCCGCTCGCTGCTCTCCGAGATCGGCCGCTTGGAGCAAAGCGCCAACAATGCCGAGGTCGAGCGCGTGCGCATCTCCAAGCGCCGCGAGCAGGCCGCCGAAGCCGTTCGCGCTGCGCGCCCGCGCGTTGACGAGCTCACCCGTTCGCGTGACGAGGCGCGTGCACAGGCAAGCGACCTGGGCCTCCAGATTGCCGAGGCCAACGATGAGCTCGATCGCGTTCGCCGTGACGATTCCGAGGCCGCCGGTAAGCTCGCCGATGCCAAGGTGCGCCTGGCCCAGACGAGCGAGCGCCTGCGTTCGCTGAAGGGCCGCGTGCCCGACCTTGAGCATCGTCTTGAGGGCATCGACCGTCGTATCCGCGGAACACGCCAGGCTTCGCGCTCGCTCGAGCTGCTGCGCCTGCGCGTCGACCCCATGCACGAACGCTATTCTGCCCTGTTGGAACGCGCGTCGGATTGGGCAGCGCGCCTGCGTGACCAGGCCTCTCTGGAGGAGGCGGACTCCGCTTCGCTCAAGAAGACCATCGAGGATGCCAAGGCAGAGGTTGCCCGCGCTAAGGAGCGAGTCGATACCGCCTCTGCCACGCAAAACGAGTTCAAGGTCGCGCGTGGCAAGCTCGAGGTGCAGGTAGAGGCCGCCATTAAGGCCATTACCGCCGATGGCACCACGGTACTCGAGGAAGCACTCATGCTTCCGGCGCCCACGGACCGCGATGCCGCCGAGCGCGAACTCAACCAGCTTGTGCGCCAGATCAACAACCTTGGTCCCGTTAACCAAGTTGCCATGGAGGAGTACGAGCAGCTCAAGCGCCGCGCCGATTACATCGAGGAGCAGCTGGCCGATCTGGAGAGCGCGCGCAAGGCGCTCACCAAGATCACCGTGGCTATCGACCGTAAGATGCGCAAGGCGTTCCTGGTGACGTTTGAGAAGGTCGATGCGAACTTCCGCGAGATCTTCGCCATGCTCTTCCCGGGCGGTCAGGCTCATCTGGAGATGACCGATCCCGAGCATCCTGCCGAGACGGGTATCGAGGTCGTGGCGCAGCCGCGCGGCAAGCGCATCACCAAGATGATGCTCATGTCGGGCGGCGAGAAGAGCCTGACGGCGCTCGCCCTGCTCTTTGCTGTGTACCGCACGCGCACGGTGCCGTTCTATGTGCTGGACGAGGTCGAGGCGGCACTCGATGACGCCAACCTGTCCAAGCTCATCGGCGCGCTCGATGTGTTGCGTTCCGATACGCAGCTCTTGGTTATCTCGCATCAGCGCCGTACTATGGAGGACGCTGACGTCCTCTACGGCGTCTCGATGCAAGCCGACGGCGTCAGTCGCGTCGTCTCGCAAAAACTCGATCGCGAAACCGGAAAGGTCGTGAATGCATAATGGGATTCTTTGACGCACTCTCGCGCGGACTTGAGCGCAGCCGCGAGGCCCTCAACGAGGTCTTTTACTTTGGCGGCGAGGTCGACGAGGATTTTTGGGAGGACTTGGAGGACACCCTCGTCATGGGTGACATGGGCGCCGAGGTCGCCATTCAGGTCTCCGATGACCTGCGCGATGCCGCGGCCAAGAAGAACCTCAAGACCGCTCCACAGCTTCGCCGTGCCCTGGCCGAGCAGCTTGAGCAGCACTTTGTGCCCATCGAGCGCGATCCGTTCTCCGATACGCCGAGCTGCGTGCTGTTTGTGGGCATTAACGGTGCCGGCAAGACCACGACGGTCGGTAAGATCGCGAGCGCCATGGCCGCCCGCGGCAAGAACGTCGTGATCGGTTCGGCCGATACCTTCCGTGCTGCCGCTATCG
>USKL01000158.1 GCA_900555225.1 uncultured Collinsella sp. | reverse complement strand
CGCCGCGTCCCGGATTTGATCGGGCCGAGCCGTCGGTATAGATGATGACCTTCACGGGCTTCCTTTCGTTGGGTACGTTTCGTGTGGGTGACCATTGTAGCGCCATGCCCGCCGGGGGCTAGCAATCTACGATTTCTACCCCGTCTTCCGACAGTTAGTTGGCATGGATGATGCGGTTGAGCTCGTCGAGGTATTGCTGCAAGAGGGGAGAGGGCTTGCGCTCGTCGTGCATGATATAGCCTACGTGCATCGTTGGGGCGTCTGCTAACGGGATCGATGCCATACCCCATTGCATTTCATTGGAGAGGACACCGGTCGACAGGGTGTAACCGTTCGACGTGATAAGTAAGTTAGTAAGTGTTCCGCGGTCCGAGATTCGTATGTTGCGGTCGCAAGGGATATAGCTAAAAGGTTCCTCGGCGTAATAGAAGGAGTTCGAGGTGCCTTGCTCAAAGCTGTAGCGCGTATAGGGCGTGAGGTCGGCAAGGGACAGCTGAGGGCGGCGGGCGAGCGGGTGGCGCTCGCTAACGAAGACGTGGACCGTCGCGTCGAAGAGGGGATGGAAGCTTGCGCGGGCATCGGTGAAGGCCTTCTGCAGAACGCGGGCGTTAAAGTCGTCCAGATACAGGATGCCGATGTCGCTGCGAAACGCGCGCACGTCGTCGATGATCTGCGCTGTGGTGGTCTCGCGCATGATGAACTCGAACTTGCTGTCGCGGCAGCGCTCGACTACGTTGACAAAGGCCTCGACCGAAAAGGCGTAGTGCTGGGCGGAAATGGCGAGGCGGGCTTGCGGGGTACCGCCGTCCTCGTAGCGGGCCTCAAGCATGTCGGCCTGCTCTACGACCTGGCGTGCATAACCCAAAAGCTCGGTGCCGTCGTTGGTGAGTGCAACACCGCGGCTAGAGCGCGTAAAGATTTCGATATGAAGTTCCTGTTCCAGGCTTTTGACGGCGTTGGAGATATTGGACTGTGCGGTATAGAGGCGCTGAGCTGCGGCGTTGATCGAACCGGACTCTGCCACGGCGATCAAAAAGCGAAGCTGCTGGAGGGTCATCGGCGCCCGTCCTTTCGATAGTTATCTATAAAACAGATAACAAGTTAGCGCTTTTAAGTGATTGACCGAGGGAAACAATGCTCGTACTATTCAAAACACACAAAGGCGGTAGGTAATTAAGCCAACCACGGAACCGGGATGCGAAAGGAGGCCTGCATATGAATTGCTTACCAAGACGAATGCCGGGCTCCTGTTTGCGCCCGTCGGCGTGATCAGGAGACAGCGACTTACTTCTCTCTTTTTATTTACTTTTGTTCGATCAAGGAGATCATCATGAGCCAGTTCATCAACAACCCCGAGCACACCTTTGGTTTCGATACCCTGCAGCTGCACGTTGGCCAGGAGAGTGCCGATCCTGCATCCGACTCCCGTGCCGTGCCTATCTACCAGACCACGAGCTATGTGTTCCGCAACTCCCAGCACGCCGCCGACCGCTTTGGTCTTGCCGACGCCGGAAACATCTACGGCCGTCTGACCAACTCCACCCAGGGCGTCTTCGAGGATCGTATCGCCGCGCTCGAGGGTGGCGTGGCAGGTCTTGCCGTCGCCTCCGGTGCTGCTGCCATCACCTATACCCTGCAGGCCCTTGCCCAGGCCGGTGACCATGTGGTTGCCCAGAAGACTATCTACGGTGGCTCCTACAACTTGCTGGAGCATACGCTCTCCCAGTTTGGCGTCGAGACCACCTTCGTCGATGCCCATAACCTGGAAGAGGTCGAGGGGGCCATCAAGGACAACACCACGGTCATCTATCTCGAGACGCTCGGCAACCCCAACTCCGACATCCCCAATATCGACGCCATCTCCGAGATCGCCAAGAAGCACGGTTTACCGGTTGTCGTCGACAACACCTTCGGCACCCCGTATCTGTTCCGTCCGCTGGAGCATGGTGCCAACATCGTCGTCCACTCCGCAACCAAGTTCATCGGCGGCCACGGCACCTCGCTGGGCGGTGTGATCGTCGACGGCGGTAACTTCGATTGGAAGGCGAGCGGCAAGTATGCGCAGATCGCCGAGCCCAACCCCTCCTACCATGGCGTCTCGTTTGCCGAGGCTGCCGGTCCCGCCGCCTTCGCAACCTATGTCCGCGCCATCCTGCTGCGTGACGAGGGCGCCTGCATCAGCCCGTTCAACGCCTGGGTCCTGCTCCAGGGCACCGAGACTCTGTCGCTGCGCGTTGACCGTCATGTCGAGAACACCAAGAAGGTCGTTGAGTTCCTGGCTGGTGACAGCCATGTTGCCAAGGTGAATCACCCGAGCCTGCCTGAGCACCCCGATCACGAGCTCTATCAGAAGTACTTCCCCAACGGCGGTGCCTCGATCTTTACCTTTGAGATTAAGGGTGGCCAGGAGGCAGCTTGGAAGTTCATTGATCATCTGCAGGTGTTCTCGCTGCTCGCCAACGTGGCCGACGTCAAGTCGCTCGTCGTGCACCCGGCTACCACCACGCACTCCCAGCTGTCTGCCGAGGAGCTCGCCGAGCAGAACATCACGCCCTCCACGATCCGTCTTTCCATCGGTACCGAGAACGCCGAGGATATCATTTGGGATCTGAAGCAGGCTTTCGCCGCGCTGGACGAGTAAGGCGACTTGTGCAAGGACCCCTTGCGACTCGATAGGTATAACTGCATAAAATGCCTGCTCAAGGCGCCTGTGCGAACAATAGTTGCACAGGCGCCTTTTTTGCATAGAGAGGGCGCAAAAACAGGGTTTTTGACACGCTTTATGCATTCGAGTTGTGGAAAACTCCTGTTGAGAGGATGTGAGTTTTACGCAATTGACGTGCGCCTTTTGAGTAAAACCGCAGGTCGCGATTTGCTCGGGGTACTATGCAGCGCGATCGAATCACACGCAGCTCAAACGCAGCAAAAACGCACTACGGAGGTTTCCAGCTACATGAGGATCGATTCACGAAAACCGAAAGCCGCCGCCCTTTCCGCCGCTCTGACCGTGGCACTTTTGGCGGGCGCCGGTGCAACTGATGCCCACGCCGCAACATTGTCCGATACGGTTGGATCTACGCCGTCCGAGACGACGCTGGTACAGCCCGTTGACTATCGCGGCGATGGTTATGGTTCCATGCAGGAGTGGAACGCCTCGATGGAGGCCAAGCGCGATTCCCTGGAGATGCGCGCTCAGATCATTATGAATATGTATGGCGACTATGCCACCGATGACGAGCGCGCTGTGTTGCAGGGCTGCATCGACGGTGCGGGTAGCCTGTTGACGATGGGGGAGGTCGACGCCAAGTCGACCGAGCTCGACGAGCTTCGCTCTACGCTAGAGGATGCCAAGCGCGAGGCGCTCGAGGCTGCCGCAGCCGAAGCCGAGGCCGCTGAGGCCGTTCAGGCTTCGTATTACAACGCCGGCTCCGGCTCGTCTTACGCGTCTGCTGCGTATTACGCGAACGGCTCGGGCCTGACGCGCTCGAGCGGCGTCAATAACTATAACGGCCGCCGCGAGACTTATTACAGCAGCAACGTGTTGTATCACCACCGCACGGGCGAATGGACGCAGGACGCCGAGGGCTTTTGGCGCGATTCCGATGGCTACTACGTCGTTGCCGCGGGCGATAAGGCCCAGGGCTCGACCTTTACGGGCTCCAAGGGTGATTGCAAAGTCTATGACTCCGGCTGCGCTGCCGGAACCACCGACTACTACACCGGTTGGTAATCTGCCATAAGCCAATAAGACATGACGGGCGGGCGTCTTTACTGAGCCTTTGGGCAACGTAAAGCCGCCCGTTCTTTATGTGCGTTTGAGTTAACAGAGCCCTTACCGTGGCGGTACGCTGGGCGTATGGGTGCGGGGCACACTAGTTCATGAGAAATAAGGTCTTTCTCTTGGAGGAAGTGGTCTTGTGAATGCTCGAGATATCGCCGTTGCCGCCGTCGCGTTGATGCTTGGCTGCCTTGGTCCCACGGCCGCGCTCGTCGCGGGCATGCAGGGGACATGCGGGGCTGCTCCTATCGTGGTCGGCGCGCTGATCGCGGCCGCGCTGCTGGGAAGTGCGGGTGTAGTCCTTTGTCGCGACGATGAGGACCAGGCGTCGGAGTCGCAGCTCTAACCGTTGTGAAGCTGATTTTTGGCCAAAGATGAAAAAGGAAGCCGCCGCGAGGGGAGTGCCCCTTGCGGCGGCTTTGCCATTGGATCTGTTGGCTGCAGTATGCCGAGCACTACCAGCTGCTTTCTATTTCGCGAATCCTCTGGTAGAGCCAATCGTTTTGCGGCACTTGGATATCGTGTTTGACGGCCAGGCGGCAAATGGTGCCCGCGAACTCTTCGACTTCGGTTTTTCGTTGTGCGATGCGGTCCTGCGCCATTGAGGGCATACCGGCGGGG
>USKL01000157.1 GCA_900555225.1 uncultured Collinsella sp. | reverse complement strand
CGAGCACGCGCTCGTATTCGTCGTCATTCTCCAGCCCCAGCCTGGTCTTTACCGACACCGGCAACGGCGACCGCTCGCACACATCGCTTAAGAACGCCTCGAGCTCGTCGAGATTACGCAAGAAACCCGAGCCCTTGCCCTTGGCGACAACCGTTCCCGAAGGGCAACCCAGGTTGAGATTGACCTCGCGGTAGCCCATGTCGGCGAGCACCTGTGCCGCCCACACAAACTCGTCCGCGTTCTTGGACATCAGCTGAGGCACCACGTTGAGCCCCTGGTTATTGGCAGGATCGATCTCCTTAAACGCCTTGCCGCCAAAGCGGTTTCCCACCCGCGGCGGCGGCAAAAACGGCGTGTAATAGCAATCGAGCGCACCGAAGCACTCCGCATGCACGCGACGGAACACATGCCCGGTAATCCCCTCCATAGGGGCCAGCGAAAGGATCATCTACTCTTCTCTCATATCAACACAACAAAGGGGCCGTCCCTTTGTCACATGCATTATGCCTTGCGCTTCAGGCGATTCACAAGGAAGAGGTAGCTACTGAACGATGACCACCCTCCAGCCGCACCCCATACAACGAGGTTTAATACTTTTCCCGAGAAGTGAACGAGTGAAAACGGGCCCCCGAAGCATCGGCACTTTCGAGATGCAATTTCCTGCGGTTTTGCCAGCCAAATCCTGGGGGTTTGACGTCTAAAAATGTCGATGCTTCGGAGGTCCAAGTATGGCCGTTCACTTCTCGGAAAAGTATTAGACCTCGATTTACATGCCACTCAATGTGACAAAGTGGCTGCTCCTTTGTCACATTCGATGAAAAAGGGCACCGATGTTAGTCGATGCCCCAAAGCGGCTGCAGGTTAAGCCCTACAGCGTATGTCTAAGACGAATCGAACTATTCGTCCCAGGAGAGGTTCTTACCAGTCTTTTTTGCCAGCAGCAAGAACAGGCCGATAATAACGTTGCATGCGATGCAGAAGATGAAGACGCCCTGGAAGGAGCCGACAAGCTCATAGACCTTCATCATAACGGGCATGCCAAAGGCGCCGACGATATAGCCCACGGAGCAGATCAGCGCGAAGATGCGACCGAAATCGCGGGAGCCAAAGACATCCATAACCAAAACGGTCAGGGCAGTGCCAGCGATGACGTACATTACGTCGTTCACGCCTGCTGCGAGGATGCTGAGCGTCGAGTTGCCGCTGCTCATCATGAGCATGACAAAGGAGAGGATGGAGACAGCGAGCCAGCCCAGAATGGCCTTCGTGCTGCCGAACCTATCGCAAGTGGTGCCGACGATCGGATTGAGGAACAGATCGAAGAGCGATGCAGCGGATACCATGAAGCCGCCCACCATGGGGCTAAAACCAACCTCGGAAGCATACGTCGGGAAGAGCTGGTTCATGCAGCAAGTGAGCTGAACGAGACAGAGGAAGCCGATGCAGAAGAAGAAGGCAGGCGACTTAATGGCGCGCGCATAGCTAACGCCACGCGTGCTATCCTCGGTCGTCTCCTCGGTCTCGGTGACCGTCTCGCCCTCGACGTAGCCATAGGGCAGCATGCCCTTGTCCTGAGGCTTATAGCGAATAATCAGGACGGAAGCGGGGAGAATGAGCACGGCGGAGACGCCAGCGAGCACCAGATAGCCAGTCCTCCAGCCAGCGGCCTCGATGACAGAGGTGATGACGGGGCTCATGATGAGCATGTAAATCGAGTTCACTGCCCAAGCGAGACCGATTGCCAGGCCACCAGATTTTTTGAACCACTGGTCAATAACGTCGGACATGGCGACGCCGGTGGTGAAGGCGAAGCAAACGCCAATCAGGGCGCCAGCGGCGATGAACATCCAGACTTCGGTGTAGAAGGCCATGCCTGCGCCGGCAGCAAGCAAAATAAGCTCGACAACGGGGAGCCAAACCTTGCCAACGACCTTGGGAATGAGTTTTCCGACAAACGGAAGAGCTGCCGCAAGACCAATGAGCGTTGCGGTGAAGTAATACGAGAAGATGGAATAGTCAAACCCGAACTCCTCGCACACGGGTGCGACGAAGGAGCCCGCGATGACGCTATAGGATCCGGTCGTGCCGGCAGACATAAGGCCGAGCGCGATTACGAGAACCCATGCGTAAACCTTGCTGCTCTTTAACTTTGCATTTTCCATTGATACAGCTCCTAGAGACCCAGAAGGGCACACATAACGGCCTTGATGGTGTGCTGACGGTTCTCTGCCTCACGGAAGATGACCGAAGCGTTGGCCTCAAAGCACTCGTCGGCAATCTCAAAGCCCTCGGTGATGATTTCGCGATGGAGGTCGTTCTTGCACTGGTCGAGGAGCATTTTGCCGACACGGTGATCTGCGTTATGGACAGAGGGAAGCTCATGCATGCAGAAGATGTCGGGATTGTTGGTGCGCTTGCACAGCTCGCTGGTGACGCGATAGGGGTACAGAGACTCGGCATCGCCCAACCAGGAGTTGTAGTCGTCGGGATCCAGAACCTCTTCTCCGCACTCGGGGTTGATGTAGCGCCACTCCTCGGTAACGATAACGTCAACGCCATCCAGGGCATCGAGGTCAGAGGTGATGGTAAAGGTCCTATTGGGAGCGTACTTGGCGTAGCAGGCCTCCACCTCTTCGATCATTTCCTTGCACATCTGATGACGGAGGTCGTCGGGGCCGATGGCGAGGAAGTCCATGTCGAGCATAGCGCACAGACGGCCATACCACACTGGGGCGCCGGCGCAGTTGCCAACGAAAGCCATCTTCTTGCCGCGGCTCGTACGCAGACCGCCCCATTGCTCTTCCATCGTAAGAGCGTCAGCGAGCATCTGAGTCGGGTGATCGCCGAGAGTAAGGGCATTGATGACCGGGATGTCAACCAGGTCGGCGACGTCATAGAGGAACTGCTCGTCCTTCTGTGCGCGGTAGACGATGAGATCGTACATGCCGTTAAAGACGCGCATGGCATCCTTGACGGTCTCGCAGTCACCCATGTGGGAGTTGGTCAGATAAGTGAAGCCCATGCCCAAATCATTGCAGGAGGTCTCGAATGCGCAACGAGTACGGGTCGAGCCCCACTCAAAGTTGGCGAGGACGTTTTTGCCGGGGAAGTAGCGCTGGTCGACACCAGACTTCTTCTGAGCCTTAAGGTTCCAGGCAAGATCGATGAGATAGCGGAAATCCTCGGAGGAGAGATCATGGATGTTGATGTAGTCGCGACCGCGGAGGCTGTTGTTCATGCCTATTTCCTTTCGAATTATTATCAAAATTATTGTTGAATGTGTCCCCGAGGAAAACACGGATATCCCTCGGGGAGCGGTACATGTGGCGCCTAAGCCAAAGAGCGCAGGCTCTAAGGCTCACTAACGACTGGCCGCCACGTCCTTAGTCCAGCAGTGCACGCCGCCGCCGGACAGGTTAAGCGCGAGGGAATCAATCATGATGACTTTGCGATCGGGGAAGCAGCTCTCAAGAACTGCCTTGGCCTGCTCATCCTTCTCTTTCACGACCTCGCTCATGCCCTCGTGGTAATAACGCTGGCCAAGAACGACGCCGTTGCAAATCAGGAAGTTGCAGTAGCTCGCTGCGGCGTAGAAGTGGACGGGGCCCTCGGGCCAGGGGGTGCCATCCATAAACTTGCCGCCCATTTCGTCGATGAAGCCCTTATAGAGCTCGTAATCTTCATCGCCAGGGGCGATAACGACTTCAATAGGCTCGGCGGTGGGCATACGAACGATCTCGAAGGGCTTGCCCTCCCAGTCCGTTTCGTTGCTCAGGATCTCGTAGGCTGCCTCAATGCGGCGACGAGACTCTGCTCCAGCCTTGCTCGAGGCTGCCTCTTCATCGGACACCTCGGCAAGAAGAATCTTGTTCGGAGTGATAAAGCGACACATCTCATCAATGTGAGCTGCAAAGCTCATGCCAAAGACGGGAGTTCCGTCTTCCTTCTCGTCGAGGATGCCCAGTCGATAGTCGTCGTCCTCGAGCATAGGCTGCGGAAGCCAGATAACCTTGTTGAGGTTGTAGATGCGCTTATACTCGGCCTCTATTTCCTCTTTCGTGAACTCGGGATTACGCTTGCGGCATTCCGTGTCCTCGATGGCGATCAGAGTGCCGTGACCGTCAAACTCGCGGTCGCCGCCCTCCGAAACCATTTCGGAATTGACGATATCGAAGCAACCGAGCGCAACCGCCATGTGAACGGCTGCCTTACGTGCGGACTGGCACTCCGGGGAGTTCTTGTCCCACACGCCGTAATAGGTCCAAGCGGGGTTGACCATATAAGAATGGCCCTTGTCGTCGACCATGATGCTGGGACCGTTGTCGCGGACATAGAAGTTGGAGTCTTCGAACTGCGTGATCTCGATGCGATCGAGATCAACCCCCTCCTCCTTCAGGCGCG
>USKL01000156.1 GCA_900555225.1 uncultured Collinsella sp. | reverse complement strand
CACGAGCCGAAGAGCACTTAATGTGCTCTTCGTGCGAGCCAGGACTTGACCGAGCGAAAACCTTGCGCCTGGCCTTCGGCGGCGCGTGCCTGCGTTGACTTTGGGCAGCCCGGGTTTTCGTTGGCTGACGCCCCCACTCATAATGCTTGGGTCGGTAGGCTGATGTGTTGCGTCCCGTTGGGCTATAGGGTTGACACGAAGTTGGACAGGCGGCGGAGACCTTCGTCCAGATTTTTGTCGGAGACGCAGTAGCTTAGGCGGATGTGGCCTTCGGTGCCGAAACAGTCGCCCGGGACTAGGGCTACGTTTGCCTCTTTGATGGCTTTGATACAGAAGTCTTCGCTGGTTAGGCCGAACTTTTTGATGCTCGGGAAAGTGTAGAAGGCTCCTGCGGGCTCTACTACGTCGAGGCCCATGGCGTCTAAGGCTGCGAGTACGCGTTCGCGACGGGCTCGATAGACTTCGAGCATGGGGGTTGGGTCGACGGTGAGGGCTCGGGCTGCGGCGTCCATCTCGAAGGAGACGGCGCTCGATACTAGGTATTGGTGAGCTTTTGCGATCTCGGCGATGACGGGGGCTGCGGCTGCGAGCCAACCCAGGCGCCAGCCGGTCATGGACCAGGGCTTGGAGAAGCTCTCGATGATGACCGTCTGTTCACGCAGCTCCGGGTGACGCTGGGCAAAGCGCTCGTAGCCATCCACATAAACCAGGCGGTTGTATACGTCGTCGCAGACCACGTAGATGCCCGCCTGCTCTGCCACGCGCGCCACGGCGTCGAGCGAAGCCGCGTTGAGGATGCAACCCGTAGGATTGTTGGGCGTGCAGATGACGATGGCCTTGGTCGCCGGCGTCACGCAGGCACGAAGCGCCTCCTCATCAATCTGAAATTGCGCAGGCTCCGTATCCAAAAAGACCGCTTTGGCGTGATTGGCCACGACGATGCTCTCGTACAGGCCAAAGGCCGGCGTGGGGATGATGACCTCGTCGCCGGGGTTGAGCATAGCCATGAATGTTGCCGACAGGGCCTCGGTCGCGCCGTCGGTTAGGATGACCTCGTCGGCCGAAAACGTAAGGCCCGCGTCCCCCATGTAGGCAGATAACGCCTCACGCAGGGCGGGGCGACCGTTGTTGGGCGGATAGTGCGTGTCACCGCGGTCCAGTGCGGCGGTCACCTCGGCGCTAATCACATCGGGCGTGGGAAAATCGGGCTCGCCAAGCGCAAGCGCGATGCACCCCGGGTGCTGGGCGGCGAGCGCGTTAATCCGGCGGATGCCGGAGGGCTTGAGCGTGGCAAGCGAGGTATTCATGGGCAGACGCATGGCGTTCCTTTCGTAAGGGTTGCACTAGGATAGCGCGGCGGGGCGCCGCCAGACGGTGTAACCTAAACGGAAACCAACCGGAAAGGAGGCGGCATGGAGACGACCGCGCGCGGCGATGTACCAAAAACGTTGCAAACCATTGCGTATATCAGCATTCCCGATAGCGCCGATCTTGAGTTTTTGCTTTGGGACCTGCAGGATGCCATCGCCGCCTATGCTCAACTTTCCGGCACCGCACTCCCCCGCCCGGTCGACTTGAAGGCAAATGACGCCGGCAGCGTTGCCGATGGCATCGTGCTGGCCATTGAAGATGTGGCTGACGATGAGACGTTGACAGCCATCGAGCAGGCGCTTGAGCGCTTTGGCAGTACGGGAGCGCGTGTCTATGCCGTGATTCGAGCCGCACAAGAGGGCGCTGAGCAGGCGCGTGGGACCGCCGTTCGACTGCACAAGGCATGTGAGCGCCATGACCAATTGTGGTGTGGCGGCGTTGCCATCTGCGCCGGCAGCGGCATCGCAGCGCTTCGCCATTCCCCACGCATGGGCCTCTTGCGCCGACCATTTTCGGAAGCGATAGATAAGCTTGTGGGCGCTGTGCGCATGGGCTGCTCCGTCGAGCATGCACAGCGACTTGGCGGCGGCAATGCCGCCAACGTCGACGCCGACGGCATGGTTTGCGCCGAGCCAGCCGTGCCCGCGCCGATCTGGCGAGGCGTTCTGAACCGTCTGGGCGCCCACGCTCAAACAAAAATCTAAATTAAATAACAGCCCAGTCAACGGCTTCGTGCCAACGCTCGACAAGACGCTCCAGGCGCCAGGCGGCATTGGCAGGACTTGTCGAGGGCAGGACGACGGCGGGCAGCCCCGTCCGATCTTGCAAGTAGCGTTTGTAGAGTCGCCCTGCCGTACCGCCGTTACAGACAACGAGCTCGATCGACGCGGCATCGGTAATGCGCTCGATATGTGCCGGCACAACGTTGCGGATGCTCGCGTCGCTCGAGCCCTTAATGTCGCAGCTCTCGATTGCATCCCACAGGGCCACGCCGCCGTTCAGCAGCATGGCCCGCTTGGCGGCAATGGAGGCATCGAGCGTCGCGGGCTCACCGTTTGCCAAAGGATCGCCCTCGTTGGGCGGCACAGGCATACCGAGGCACGTGGCCATCACACGCCAAAAGCGATTCTGAGGGTTGCCGTAATAAAAGGCATTAGCGCGCGACAGCACCGAGGGAAACGATCCGAGCACCAAAACGCGCGAGTGCTGGTCGAACACGGGCTCAAACCCATGCTCAATATGTTGATAGCCCTCGTCAGACGCTGCCATGGCCTAGGCCCTCAACAGATAGCGCACCTCGTAGGGCGCAAGCTCAAGGGAGCCCGCCAGCTCGACCGTGGGCACGCCGTCGGCAAGCAAATCGACAAAGGAGCCGTTGAGCTCGCCGGCGCCAAAGGTGTAAGGCTCGTCCACGGCGTTCACCGCCACGAGCACCGTCGCGTCGTCGCAGGCGCGCTCGAACAGCAGCTGCTTGTTCTGGATCACCACATTGCGATAGGCACCGTAGTTGAGAGCACGGGCCGCCGCGTCGTTTGCCGAGCGCAGGTGCGCCAGCTGCGTGATGAAGGCCGTCAGCTCGTTGGGCGCAGGCTCATCGAGCGCAGGGCGCAACGCCCAGTCGCCATCGGGGCCGCCCTTTTCACCAGCAATTCCCCACTCGCTGCCATAGTAGACGCACGGAATGCCCGGCATGCCAAAGAGCATGCCATAGGCGGGACGCAGGCACGACTTGTCGGTGAGGATGCTTGCCAGGCGCGGCACGTCGTGGTTGTCGACAAACGACAGCAGGTGTTTGCTGCGGTAGATGCACCAGGGGTCGCCGCCAAACTGGCGATGCAGCGAATGGGCGATCTCGAACATGTTGACCGAGTTAAAGCTGGAGTACAGGCCCTTGTAGCACTCGTAGTTGGTGCAGGAGTCGAGCATCTCGTCGTTGACGATTTGGTTGTAGTCGCCGTGGAGCGTCTCGCCGATCAGCACAAAGTCGGGCTTGAGCTCACGGGTAAAAGCGTGCAGGCGGCGCATGAAGTCGCGGTCGAGCATATAGGCAACGTCCAAGCGCAGGCCGTCGACGCCAAAGACCTCGGCCCAGCGACGCACGGACTCAAGCAGGTAATTGACCACGGCGGGGTTTTGCAGGTTGAGCTTCACAAGCTCAAAATGGCCCTCCCAGCCCTCATACCAAAAGCCGTCGCCGTAGCACGAGTCACCGTCAAAGCTGATGTGGAACCAATCCTTGTACGGCGAATCCCACTTGCGCTCCTGCACATCGCGGAAGGCCCAAAAACCGCGGCCGACGTGGTTGAAGACGGCATCGAGCACCACGCGGATACCGTGGGCATGCAGTGTGTCGCACACGGCGGCAAAGTCGACATCCCCACCCAGGCGGCGGTCGATATGGCGCAGGCTGCGCGTATCGTAGCCGTGGCTATCGGACTCGAGCGGCGGGTTGATGAGCACAGTGCCAACGCCGAGTTCCTGCAGGTAGTCGGCCCATTTGGCAATCTTCATGATGGGCGCATCGGGGCTAGCTGTGGCATCGGCGGCCTGGGCGAGCTCATCCTCGGCAACGGGGGCGGCGTTTTCGCGCGGAGCTCCACAAAAGCCCAGCGGATAGATCTGATAGAACGTCGTCTCGTATGCCCACATAGCAACCTCCCGGTAAGCTCAACACAACGACATCCATTGTATGCCTGCCGTGCATCCCCTCCCCCAAAATAAGTTGCGGTGGAATAGTTCCTGCTTGAGCCTTCAAAGGCCTTAAACAGGAACTATTCCACCGCAACTGATGAGGGGACGTGATTAGGCGACGGGCTTTGCGCGGCGTATGGCCGGGAACAGTACGGTAATGGCGAGGATGACGCCCACGACGGTAATTGCCCCGCCCACGAAGCCGATCCAAGCGATACCGGGACCCGAAACCACGGCGCCGCCGATTGCGGTTCCCGTGCCGATACCCAGATTGAACAGGCCCGAGAAGATCGACATGGCGACGGCCGACGAATCCGCCGGCGTGTTCTTGATGAGCTCGGCCTGGAACGC
>USKL01000155.1 GCA_900555225.1 uncultured Collinsella sp. | reverse complement strand
TAGGCACCGATCGGGGTGGAGCCGGTGGCAAGGCCCAGCACGCAGTCGGGCTTGAGGATAACCTGCGCCGAGATAATATTGGCGGCCTTGCGGCTCATATCCTCGTAGTCTTTAGCTTTAATGATCTTCATTACGCGTCCTTTCTCGTACAAGAGAGGCAAGGCTCCCTTACAAGCACTTGCCCGCGGCCCGCGTCGGCCGCAACCAACGTGTGCGGCCACCAGGGCGAGGTCGCGTAATGTATGTGTCTCGTGTCTAACCGCGTCGAGGCCCCTGCCCGTCCACGGTGACCCGAAGCTGTTTAGCCTCGGACGTTTCCCATCTTGCCACGGAGGGCGTCCTCTTTCAAGGGCGCCCTCCGTAAACGTGTTTGAATTGTAGGCTAATGGCCACGTGCACTTGCTAGCGCTCGCGAGCAACGATGAGCTGGTCCATCTCTTCGACATGCACACCAACGGAGCCTTTGATGCTCGAGAACTCAACGGAGTTGCACACCAAGATGGGAACCGTCACATCGTAGCCCTCGGCAGCAATTGCCTCGCGATCGAACTCAATGAGTACATCGCCCTTATGGACGATGTCACCCACTTGCGCATGCACGGTAAAGTGCTTGCCCTCGAGCTCAACAGTGTCCAAGCCAACGTGGATGAGCACGTCCAAACCATCGACCGTGTTAAGCGCAACAGCGTGTCCCGTGGGAAAAATGGCCTCGACCTTGGCATCAGCCGGTGCAATCACACGCGTTCCGGTGGGCTGAATCGCCACGCCCTGGCCCAAAAGGCCGGTGGCAAACGTCTGGTCGTTTACCTCGGAGAGCGGAATGACGTCGCCCGAGATGGGAGCATCCAGCGTAAGGACTCGACCACGCATACCAAAAGACCTTAGGACTTTAGTGAACATGCTCCCCCTCGGACATACCAATCAATCAAAATAACCTTAACAGTTTACCACTTGGCAACGGTTTTTGACCATTAGGGAAGTTCGCGCTTGACAACCTCGACGATGTCGTCGACAACGCGCTGGGTCAGCTCGTGCGTCTCGGCCTCGGCCATCACGCGGACCAGCGGCTCGGTACCGCTCGAGCGCACCAGAATGCGACCGCGGCCGTCAAGCTCCTTCTCGGCAGCAGCGACGGCATCCCAGATGGGCTGGCAATCGTCCAGACCAGCCTTGTTGTCGGAATGCACGTTGACGAGTACCTGCGGGTACTTCTTCATGATACCGGCAAGATCGGTGAGGGTGCGACCGGTGCGCTTGAGCACGGCCAGCAGCTGCAGAGCCGTCACCAGGCCGTCACCGGTGGTGTTGTGCTCCAGGAAGATGATGTGGCCGGACTGTTCGCCGCCGATGACGGCGCCGTCCGCGAGCATGCGCTCCAGAACGTAGCGGTCGCCCACGGCGGTCTGAACCATCTCGAAGCCCTGCTCCTTCATAGCGATGGAGAAGCCCAGGTTGCACATGACGGTCGAGACGATCTCGGAGTTGGCGAGCTTGCCGCGAGCGGCGAGGTCAGAACCGCAGATAGCCAGGATGTAGTCACCGTCGATCTCATTGCCCTCGCTGTCCACGAACAGCACGCGGTCGGCGTCGCCGTCGTGGGCCAGACCGATATCAGCATGGGTGCGCAGCACGAGCTCGCGCAGGGGCTCGAGGTGCGTAGAGCCGCACTCAACGTTAATGTCAGTGCCGCAGTAATCGGTGTTGATGGCATGGACCGTGGCACCCAGGCGCTGCAGCGCGGCGGGCGTAGTCTGGCAGGAAGCACCGTGACCGCAGTCGACGGCAACGACCAGGCCATCGAGCCTCAGGCCATCAAGCGTATCGATGGCGTGGTCAACGTATGCCTTGCGGGCGTCCTTCATCTTGATGATGTGGCCCACGCCGGCACCGGTCGGCAGCGTGTCGGCAGCCATGGCTTCCTCGGACATGACCCAGGCGCTGATCTCTTCCTCGACAGCATCGGGAAGCTTCATGCCCTTGCGGCTAAAGAACTTGATGCCATTGAACTCCGGCGGATTATGCGAAGCGGAGATGACAATGCCGCCATCGAGCTCGTTTTGAACAGTGAGCAGTGCCACGGCAGGCGTGGGGATAACGCCGCAGCAATGCGGGCGGCCGCCCTCGGCCATAATGCCGGCGGTCAAAGCGCTCTCGAGCATGGTGCCCGAAAGGCGCGTGTCACGGCCGATGCAGATGTCCGGGCCAAGGAACTTGGTCGCCGCGCGGCCCAGGCGAAACGCGAGATCGCACGAGAGGTCGGCATTGGCGACGCCACGGACGCCATCGGTACCGAAGATGTTCTGGGGCATAGGATCGCTCCTTCCCTAGCAGGCGATATGCAACCGCCCACCCTAGTCGAAAAAGAAAAGCGGGACCCGCCGAGGAATCGGCAGGCCCCGCTTGTACATTGTATCTCGAAAGGAGATAAAACCTTAGCGCTTGGAGAACTGGGGAGCGCGGCGGGCCTTCTTGAGGCCGTACTTCTTGCGCTCGACCACGCGAGCATCGCGCGTAAGGAAACCGGCCTTCTTGAGGTCAGCACGGTAGTCGCCAGCGTTCAGAAGAGCGCGAGCGATGCCCAGGCGCAGAGCGCCGGACTGACCGGAGATGCCGCCGCCATCGCACAGAGCGATAACGTCGAACTGACCGGCGGTGTCGGTCACCTTGAAGGGAGCAAGGGCGTTCTCAACGAGCTGATGACGGCCGAAATACTGCTCGGCGTCACGCTTGTTGATGGTCACCTTGCCGGTGCCGGGGACGAGACGGACGCGGGCGACGGCGTTCTTACGACGGCCGGTACCCTGGTAGACAACGGTGTTCTCAGCCATCTTTAAGCCTCCAGCTCAATCTTCGTGGGGTTCTGGGCAGCATGCGGATGCTCGGTGCCAGCGTAGACCTTAAGCTTGGTCATCTGGGCACGGCCGAGGGTGGTCTTGGGCAGCATACCGCGAACGGCGCGCTCGATGACCTTCTCCGGGTGCTTCTCCATAGCCTGGCGGAAGCTCTCAGCCTTGAGGCCGCCGTTGTAGCCGCTGTGGCGATAATAGGTCTTCGTGTCGGCCTTGTTACCGGTAAGCTGGACCTTATCGGCGTTGATGACGACAACGAAGTCGCCGCAGTCGCTGTTGGGCGTGAACTGGGGCTTGTTCTTACCGCGCAGGATCATTGCGATCTGGGTGGCAAGACGGCCCAGGACAGCACCATCGGCGTCGACGAGAACCCAGTTGCGCTGGACCTCGCCCTGCTTGGCGTAGTGAGTCGATTTCGAAATCACTTAGACTCCTCCATGTACAGTACGTGTTGTTACAGAGATTCACGGGGCTCTGCAAGTAACCCGTCCATATTACCCCGCTCGCCGTACGAGTCAACAGGTATTTTGGCTCCGACCAGAGTTTCTGCACATGTCATCCACGAGCCGTGATTTTCCAGCTCTTTAGCTGTTGTCATCTTTTGAGGGTTCGCCGTCGCTAGCGTTCAACGAACTCTTGGATTTCCGCGAGCAGGCGCTTTGCCTCCTGACGGCCCTGGATATACAGGTCGAGGAGCTTTGCCGAATCGTGCTCAACGTGGCCGACCTCGACCGGCTTTTGCGGAGCAATGACCAGCGCGCGACCCTCACGCTCATACTTCCACAGATGCATGCGCTGGATGTTATAGCGGTCGTGGCGCGTCTCGATAGCCTCGAGCAGGTAGGGGTAGTCGGCATAGCGGGCGCGCGCGGCAGGCATAAACTCGTAGGGCTTTTTCTCGTACGAGCGGTCCTGCGTGACAATGACGACCGCGCGATCGAAGCCCGCCTCCTCCAGCACATGCTCGATGGGGATCGAATCGGCTACGCCACCGTCGACGTATTTGTGCCCGTCAATCTCGACCGGCGGCGTCACCAGCGGCAGCGACGTCGAGGCGCGAACAGCGTCGAGGTCAAGTACGGCGCTTTTGACCGGCAGGTACGTGGCGGTTCCAAAGAGCATGTCCGTCGCGACGGCGTACATCTCGATGGGGTTCGCGTCGAACGTCTCGCTATCAAAAGGATCCAGGCGGTCCTGGACATCGTTGAAGATAAAGTCGTAGCCGACGATGGAGCCCGTGGACGCAAACGATGCGGCGCCCATGAAGCGGCTGTCGTTGCAGAAAGCCAGGTTGATGCGGTTGGCACGGCCGATCTGGTGCGACTTGTAGTTCACGCCGTTGAGGGCGCCGGCCGATACACCGTAGACAGCCGGAATCTCGACGCCAGCCTCCATGAGAACGTCGAGCACGCCCGCGGTAAACTGCCCGCGAAAACTACCGCCCTCCAGGACGAGCGCGACCTTGCCGGCGTTCTTTGCCTTATCTTCTGCAGTCATATTGACCTCCTGCGATTGCGTTTTGGCTTTCTTCTACCCAGTTTTGGGATGGCGAGAGCGCAGGTTTTGGAGTTGAGGGGGCGGGGTGGTCGGCGGGAAAGCGCGTTC
>USKL01000154.1 GCA_900555225.1 uncultured Collinsella sp. | reverse complement strand
ATTTTTCGCTGGCCGAGGGCTTGGCACAAGTGGATAAACCGCTGGAGCAGATGTTCCGTCTGCATGGCGTGCGGGGTTGGCGTCTGTTTTGCGCCCACACCTGGCGCGAAGTCCTGCCGTTTGTGCTTTCGTGCGCCCGCGCCGTGATCGGCATGAGCTGGAAGGCCGGCGTGGCGGCGGAGCTGATCGGCATGGCGGCGGGCACCGTGGGCGAACGCATCTATCAGGCGAAGCTGCTCATCGAGACGGCTGATCTGCTGGCGTGGACCGTGTTGGTCGTTGTCGCCTCGTGGGCGTGTGAGCGCGTGCTGGTGTGGCTGCTGCGGGTTTCGGGACCCGTGGCGTGGCGCGCGGCCGTGCGGGCACATGGGCATGGACTGCGCGGGCGTGCGGGCGGCTCTGCTGGTGGCGGGGCTGCGGCGGAGCTTGCGCTCGCCGTGGGCGATCGGGCGCCCTTGGCGCCGGCGCTCGACGGGCTGGTGCTTCGTGTGCCCGCCGGTGGGCGCGCCTGCGTGATGGGCGCCTCGGGCGTGGGCAAGTCGACGCTGCTTGCGCTGGCGGCGGGGGAGTGCGCGCCGTGCTCCATGGTGTTTCAGGATATGCGCCTGGTAGAGGGCGCCTCGGCTTTGGATAACGTGCTGGTGTGCGCCGACGCGCGCGTGGACGCCTCGAGTACCGCAGCCCTGTTGCGTCTGCTGATACCGGGGATCGATGTGCATGCCCGCGTGGCCGAGCTTTCGGGTGGACAGCGCCGTCGTGTCGAGATTGCCCGAGCCCTGCTGTGCCCAGGCGACGCGGTGATTCTGGACGAGCCCTTTACCGGTCTAGATACCGCTGCGCGCGACGCATGCGCCGAGGCCGTGCTCGACTTGCTCGACGGCCGTATGCTGTTGCTTGCCACGCACGATTCCGCTGACGCTCGGGCCCTCAATATCTCGGACATCATCACGCTCTAAATACTTACCCAGCAACAAAATGATCCGTTTTTCTCCGTCTCCATAGGGCCGGGTATGGTATTCTATCTGCGGGGTAATACTTAGGAATACCAAGTAATACCAACGCCGTAGAAACAAACTCCAGATGCGGGCCAATCGGGTTGCCTTCACAGCCCGTCGCCCAGCCGCGTGGCCCGCATCTATCCGCATCACCGTCGTTTCAAAAAGGAAGCGCCATGGCAGAACACATGACCCCGGTTGTCGCGAAGGTCTTGCCCGAGGAAAAGGCGGCCTTCGCGGCGGCAACCCAGCTCGTGGGCACCACGCCGTCCAACGCCATCCGCATGTTTATCGCCGCGTTCAATCGCTGCGGCACCTTCCCGTTCGACATTTCGCCCAACGGGGCCTTTGGCGCTGCGCCCGATTCTCATCAACAATGACTGTTCCAAACTGCCGGCACTTGGGGACGTTCCTTTTCTGCCGGCAGTTAAGGAACGTCCCTAAGTGCCGGGTTTTGAGGAGGTTGGCATGCTCAATGCGATGATTTGGGCGCTTGCCTGTTTTGGTGTTGTTGCTGCCGATATTGCCCTGAGCATGGTTCTGTTTTCAGTTCTCGATGCCGTGTCGGTGCTGACGGGCTATCCGATCGACAATCTCGATATCCAATGGTTCCAGGCCGTCGCGCAGACGGCGTCGTTTTTGATGGCGCTGCTGTGGTGGCGCTATCTGTGGCCCCGCTCCTTCATGGCGCGCCGGCAAGGCGAACGCCCACTCGGCGGGGGAGCAGGCGCGGCATGGAAGCGCATTGTCTGCATTGTTGTGATCGGCCTATCCATGCAGGTGGTCATTAGCTACCTATGCGACGGCGTACTGTCGCTGCTGCCCGAGGCCGCGGCAGACTATAGCGAGCTCGTCGAGGAGACGGGCATGGGCGATGCCAGCCTTCTTGCTGTCTTGACCACAGTGCTCGGCGCTCCGTTTTGCGAAGAGCTCCTGGTGCGCGGCATCATCTTTGAGTTTTCGCTGCGTGCGTTTAATCCACAGTGCCGTCCGCTCTGGAAGCGCCGGCGCCGCGCGAACGCGCAAGACGGCGCCATGGTGCCCTGGGCGGCCCCAAGCACGTGGGGTATCGCCGCGGCAATCGTGCTGCAGGCGGCCATCTTTGGCTTTATGCATATGAACTGGGTGCAGGGCTGCTATGCGGGCGCTGCCGCCCTCATTTTTGGTTGGGTGCTCGTGACGACCGGAAAGCTCCGCTACACGATCTTGCTGCACTTTGCCTTTAATGCCGGGTCGTATCTCATGACGTTGCTCTGGTTTGTGAACACGCCGTTCGACGTTGTGGTCACGGTTGGCATCGCCGGCTTTGTGCTGGTAGAGGCGATGCACTCGCTGCTTCGATTGTGCATTCCCGTGTCGCGCGAAGCTGATCGGTCTGAGTAATAACGCCTTTAATTAGACCGATGCGTCTTGAACGCACCTGGCGTTTCGCCGAATGCTTCTTTGAATTTTGAGTAAAAGAATGACATGTTGGAGATGCCGACTTTTCGGGCTACATACTGCACGCTGCGCTCGGTGTTATTGAGAAGATATGCCGCCTCTGTGAGCTGCTGGTTGAGCTTGATTTGCGAAAACGTTTTGCCGGTTTTTTGCTTGATCAAGCTGCTGAGATAGCTGGTGCTATAACCCGTATCGCTCGCAATGCTTTCGAGTGTGCAGTCGCCGTAGCTTCGCTCAATATGATTCAGAATCGACACGATGCGTTCGTCCGACATGATCGCCTGGTTATCAGTTGCGGAGCGTCGGTACAGTCCTCGAATGAGAACAAGGAATAGGCTGACGGCGAGGTGCCTCATGAGTTCATTGGAATAGGCATCTTTAAAGTGATATTCGATAAAGAGCATCTCGATGAGGCGTCGCGCATGTCGGGCGTATTCCTCTGGAAGAATGAGATATTTTCGGGCCTCGCGGTTTTTGGACACAAAATCAAATAGAAGATTCGTTAATGGTGACGCGCCGGGTAGCTGGCTCAGGAACAACGAATCGAACATTTCTTTTTTGAAGACGATCGAAATGACGATATCATGTTCGCCCTTAACGTATGGAACGCTTCTGACTACGCCGGTGTTGCAAATGAGCACGTCGCCCTTTTTAAGGAGTAGTCGCCGTCCGTTGACGATAAACGTGCAGACGCCGTCGTACACGTAGTTAAGCTCCATATCCCGATTGATATGAGGAGGAATATCGGTAAAGCGCGACTCCTTGATAAGGCCCACGGGGTTTTCGTCGAGAGTTTCTTTCCAATCAAACAGATAGACCTCTTCGCCGTTAATGGTTGTGGTTTCCACCCTGTTATATCGCGGGCTGAGCTCTCCCGGATGTGTGCGATGCCACTCTTCGGTCTCGGTATGCGTATAGAGCAGCTGTTTGAGATTCGAATCCATGGGGTGCTCCAGGGGTGAACGGTAGAATCGATGCCTTAAACGGTATTATATCTAAAAAAATGTTATAAACCCACGCTTTCTATGCGATATCTTATGCATCTTGTTCTTCCTAGTATTGGGTTATCCGCTGGAGCATCCGATCAAGGAGGGCAAATGAGTAAGTTAAAACATGGGTTTGACTCCGACTTTTTATGGGGCGGAGCCATATCGTGCTCGCAGGCCGATGGCGCCTGGAATGAGGGCGGAAAGGGAAAGTCGACGCAGGATTGTCGATGGCTGGATGGTACCTGGACTCATGACCAGATTGAGGACAAGCATCAAAACAACCCCTTCTGCCATGACGAACTAATGAACGCTCTCGCAGATGATGGTGTTGAGTTCTACCCGTTTAGGCGCGGTAACGACTTCTATCATCACTACCGTGAGGACATCGCGCTTTTTGCGGAGATGGGCCTCAAGCTGTTCCGCACTTCTATTTGCTGGAGCCGAATCTATCCTAACGGAGATGATCTTGAACCTAACCGCGAAGGCATCGAGTGGTATCGAAGCATGCTGGGTGAGTGCAAAAAGCACGGCATTAAAACCTTCGTCACCATGCTCCACTATGACATCCCGGTAAATCTTGTCACCACATATGGGGGATGGAAGAATCGCAAGACGATTGATTTCTTTGCCCGCTATGTCGAGACAATCGTTACGGAATTGGGCGATCTGGTCGATTTCTGGCTGCCTTTTAACGAGTTCAATGCAGCACGTTTTTCGCCTTGGGACGGGGTCTGTCTGGTCAAAGACGAAGAGGGGGAGAACTTCGATCGAGCCATCTTCCAGTGCCTGCACCACGAGTTCGTTGCCAATGCGCGTGCCGTCGAGATTGTCCATCGTCTTTCGCCCGATACTCCCGTTGGCGGCATGATCGCTCGATTCTGTACGTATCCCGCCACCTGCCGTCCCGAAGATAACATGCAGGCTATTCACGACGACCAGTATTCCAACTGGTTCTATACGGACGTGATGGCTCGTGGAAAATACCCCGCTTATATGAATCGCTATTTCGATGCGTGCGATATCGAGATTCAAAT
>USKL01000153.1 GCA_900555225.1 uncultured Collinsella sp. | reverse complement strand
GGCGCGCGGGGAAATCGGCGAAATCCTCGCCGACGCGGAGCTGCTCGCGCGCTGCCGCCTCGCGCTCGCGCGCCTCGGCAAGCAGCCGCTCCCACAGGGCGGCATCGTGCAGCTGCCAGCCCTCAAAGCCCCAGCGCTCGCGTGCGGCGCCCGGGGCGCGGTCGGTCAGAATGTTCACGGCCTCCAGCAGCAGGCCGCCGCCGGCGCACGAGGCGTCGATCAGCGTGGGCAGGGCCTCGTTTTCGTAGTCGTCGGCCGTCAACTCGCGCTCGCACAATGCGGTCCAGCCAACTTGAGCCAGCACCAGGGCGGCGTAGTCGGGGCGCAGCACGTGAGTGCCCTCGCCGGCGCGAGTCGCTGCGGGCGGCAGGCGCTTGAACAGCGGATCGCCCGAAAGGTCCAGGCTTATGCTCGCGCGGCGCTGGCGCAGCGAGAGCAGCAGGTGGACATCGGGGTCGGCGGCATCGACATCGGCGCGACGGCCCGTGGCCTCGGCCAGGCGGTCGCACAGCGCGTCCTTGGCGCGCAGGGCCGAGAAGCGCGTGTTGCGCAGCTGCTCGGTCACGCCGCGGGCGGTGATGGCAATGGTGGCACCGGGGCGGACGATGTTTTCCCAGGCAATGTCATAAACGCCGTCGTACAGCTCGTCGGCATCCTGCGCCTCAAAGCGCCCGAGCACCACAAACACGCGGCTGGCCAGGCGCGACCACAGACAGGCGCGGTAGCCTTCTTCGAGCTCGCCCTCAAATGTAGCGCGGCCCTTCAGCCGGCGAACATGCGAAAGCCCGAGGCGTTTAAGCTCATCGGCGAGTGCGGACTCAAAGCCCTCGGGGCAGCTTGCGTAAAATTCCATGGGTGACCTCTCTGGTTGCGTCGCTCCATTATATGATGGATACTTCGTTTACTCTCGCCCCCGAAAGGAACCCATATGATTGATGCGTGCCCCGATTCCGCCGTGCTCTTTTTTGACGTGGACGGCACGCTGACGTCGTTCGATCCCGACAACATGACCGACAAGGACTTTTCGGCGGTTCACCCCTCGCAGGCGGTCGTCGAGGCGTTTCATCGTCTGCGCGACGCGGGACACCATGCATTTATCTGCACGGGTCGTCCCTTGTGGCTGATTGCCGATGGCCTGCGCGCGCTGAACCCGGCGGGTGTCGTTGCCATGGCGGGAGCGACGCTCGAGGTCGAGGGCCGCGTGGTGCATGAGGACTGCTTTGACGAGGACGTTATTGAGGAGCTTGCGCGCCGTATGGCCGCGGCAGGGATTGAGGCCTTTTTCGAGACCAACGTGGCTACTTTTGCCCTGGAACCCGCGGGTGTTGAGCAGTCGTCTCTGATCGGCACTTCTGTGGTGCACAGCGCCGAGGAGATGCGCGTCGACGGCCGTCTGCGCGTGGGCAAGGTGTGCATCGTCGCGAGCTACCTGGCTCGCGTAGCCAACGATGACGGCTTTATCGATCGCGAGTTTGAGCTGTGCAACACCGGTGGTCAGAATCGCGAGCTGAGCCCCAAGGGCATTGACAAGGGCGTGGGCGTGGCGCGAGCGCTGGAATACCTGGGTCGCACCGGCAACGCGCGCACCTTTGGCTTTGGCGATTCCGGCAACGATCTGGGTATGCTCGCCGCTGTCGAGACGGCCGTGGCCATGGGCAACGCCATGCCCGAGGTCAAGGCGCTCGCCGACTACGTGACTGATGATGTCGCACACGACGGCACCGTCACAGCGATGCAGCATTTCGGCCTCATCTAATGAATCCCGCGTTCTGACGTTTGCCCAAACTGCGACTCTTTGCTTTTACATGCTCAATCGATTTATCAATCCAAACACTGAGGTGTTTATACCGTTCGCCGAGAAGATAAAAAACCGCAGCTCACGCCTTGATAAACGTAGGTAAAGTGTTTAGCAGTTTATCGGCCGTATGCTAACGAAAGGAATCAGGCAGATGGCAATCAAGGTGTTCGCTGACGGTGCAAACCTCGAGGGCATGCTCGACATGTACGAGAACGGCAACGTTCAGGGTTTCACGACCAACCCGTCCCTTATGAAGAAGGGCGGCGTGACGGATTACCGCGCGTTTGCCAAGGAGGTTCTGACCCACATCACCGATGTGTCCGTCTCGTTTGAGGTCTTTGCCGACGACGTCGAGACCATGGAGGTCGAGGCCCGCGAGATCGCTACCTGGGCCGAGAACGTCTACGTCAAGATTCCGTGCGTGACTACCAAGGGCGAGTCCACCGCCGAGCTGGTGCGCAAGCTTTCGGCCGACGGCATCAAGGTCAACGTCACCACCATCTTTACGCCTACGCAGGTCGATGAGATGGTCGAGGCCGTCGACGCCGAGACGCCGTCCATCATCTCGCTCTTTGCCGGCCGCATCGCCGATACCGGCGTCGACCCCATTCCGTTTATGACGGAGTCGGTTAAGAAGGCCGCCGCAAAGCCCAACTGCGAGGTCCTGTGGGCGTCCACGCGCGAGCTCATCAACATTTACCAGGCCGAGGCCTGCGGTTGCCAGATCATCACGGTGCCCAACAGCATCCTGGCCAAGCGCAAGAACATTGGTCGCGACCCGTACGAGGTCTCGCTCGACACCGTGCGCGGCTTTGCCAAGGATATCGCGGCGCTCGGTTTCCATATCCTGCCGTAGCGCGAACACCGACTGTACCGTGGGCTGTTCGCTCCGGCCTTTCCTTTCCCTATCGCTCACGCGCTCCGCGAGGGTCGCGCTAGGCAAAGGAAAGGCCGGGGCTGCCGGCACGAGCTTGCCAGCAAGTTGGCGATTGGCTTCCATATCCTGCCGTGGGCAAAGGTACCCCCGCCTGCGCCGTGCAAAATTGAGAGTATTCAGCAAGGTAAAGGTCTTTATCAGTTAACCGAAGCATGGAACGGCCCCCGTTTTGGCTCTGACGACGCTAAAACGGGGGCTGTTTTTTGCTTTTTCGTCTCTGAGGGGCATCCGGAACGGTGGAATTTGCAGAATACTCGCGATTTTGCACATCGCTACAGGGGGTACCTTTGCTTTGGCGGTTTACTTGCCCTGCACCATGGTGAGCGAGATCTTCTTGCGGTCGCGATCGACCTTTTCGACCCACACCTTGACCGTGTCACCGACGCGCACGACGTCGCTGGGGTGCTTGACAAAGCGGTTGGCCAGCTTAGAGATATGTACGAGGCCGTCCTGGTGCACTCCCACGTCGACGAAGGCGCCAAAGTCGACGACGTTGCGCACCGTGCCCTTGAGCTCCATGCCGGGTTCCAGGTCGTCGATGGAAAGTGCCGAGCGGCTAAAGACCACCTCGGGCGCGTCGTCGCGCGGGTCGCGGCCGGGCTTCTTGAGCTCGTTGACGATGTCGATGAGCGTGAGGGTGCCGCAGTTCAGGTCACTTGCCAGTGCCGAGATGCTGCCCAGACGGCGCTCGATGTCGGGCACGCCGCCGCGGCTGAGCTCGCTGGCCCCAACGCCGGCGCGCTTCAGGACGGATGTGGCCACCTCGTAGCTCTCGGGGTGGACGCTTGTCGCGTCGAGTGGGTTCTTGCCGCCGCTGATGCGCAAAAAGCCCGCGGCGTTGAGATATGCCTTGGGTCCCAGCTTGGGGACCTTCTTAAGCTGACGGCGATCGGTAAAGGCGCCGTTTTCCTCGCGGTAGGCCACGATGTTTTTGGCCACGCTCGGCGTGATGCCCGATACGTATCCCAGCAGGCTCGCGCTCGCGGTGTTCACGTCGACGCCCACGCGGTTGACGACGTCCTCCACCACGTGGCCCAGGGTGCGCGAAAGCTCGGCCTGGTCAAGGTCGTGCTGGTATTGGCCAACGCCGATGGACTGGGGCGGAATCTTGACGAGCTCTGCCAGCGGGTCTTGCAGACGGCGGCCCAGGCTCATGGCGCCGCGCACGGTGACGTCCAGGTCGGGATACTCCTGGCTCGCGAGCTCGGAGGCGGAGTACACCGACGCGCCGGCCTCGTTAACAATGGTGTATCGCAGCCCAGGCGCCTGCTCGGCAATGAACTCCGAGACGACTTCCTCGGTCTCGCGGCTGGCGGTGCCGTTGCCGATGACGACGGTGTTGACACCGTCCTTCTTGACGAGGCGGGCGAGCTCGCGTTTGGTGCCGGCGACGTCATGGCGCGGCTTGGTGGGGTAGACCACGCCGTGGTCGAGTAGCTTGCCGGTCTCGTCCATGACGGCGACCTTGCAGCCGGTGCGGTAGCCAGGGTCCAGCCCCATGGTCACCATGCCCTTTACCGGGGGCTGCATGAGCAACGGCTTCAGGTTCACGGCAAAGGTGGCTATGGCCTGCTCGCAGGCTTCATCGGTGAGTATGGAGCGGAGCTCCCGGGTGACGGAGGGATATATAAGCCTGCTCCAGGCGTCCTTTGCCGCGGCCTCCACCTGCTTTGAGCAGGGGCAGCATCCCCGCACCACGCTGAGAGCGACTATGCGCTCTGCGCCTTCCTCGGGAATGCTT
>USKL01000152.1 GCA_900555225.1 uncultured Collinsella sp. | reverse complement strand
CGCGCCGCCCAGAGCGACAATTTGTCATTCAAAAGGCAAGGCATGACCAGAAGGTCAATGCCCTGCCTTTTTCATGCCAACTTGTTTGCCTTGGACGTCGCTCGCTGACATTGGCTCAACCTGCGGTGCTGACTACTCCCCTTGCACCAAAAACCGCCCCGTTCTCGGTTTTTGAGGACGGGGCGGTTTTGCTTACCTAGATTGTTCGAGTTCCTTATGCAAAGCGGGCGACGAGCTCCTGGAGCACGTCGGTCATCTTGACGAGCGAACTGACCGGGACAAACTCGTTGACGCCGTGGTAGCAATAGCCGCCGGTGGAAAGGTTGGGGCAGGGCAGACCGCGGAACGACAGCTGAGCGCCGTCGGTGCCGCCACGAATTGGCAGCACTTGGGGCTCAACGCCGCAGGCAAGGTAGGCTTCCTTGGCAACATCAATAAGCTCGGGATAGTCACGAACGATCTCGGCCATATTTCGATACTGCTGCTTAATCTCGACCGTCACGCGCTCCTCACCCAGACGCTGGTTGAGCATCGAGGCGGCGGCATCAATAAGGTCGAGTTTCTGCTGGAACTTGGCGGCGTCATGGTCGCGGACGATATAGCGCGCTGTGGCGTGATCGACGGTCGCAGATACACCCTCAAGGTGATAAAAGCCCTCGTAGCCTTCCGTATACTCCGGGCGCTGCACGTAGGGGAGCAACGCGTTGAAGTCGCAGAACAGATTGCCTGCGTTGACCATACGGCCTTTGGCGTCGCCCGGGTGGATGGACTGGCCCTCAAAGCGGACGGTCACCTCGGCGGCGTTAAAGCACTCCCACTCCAGCTCGCCGATGGGGCCGCCGTCGACCGTGTAGGCGTACTTGCAGCCAAAGGTATCGATATCCAACAGCTCGGCTCCGTGGCCGATCTCCTCGTCAGGGCAGAAGCAAATGCCGAGTGCGGGATGGGGCAGAGAAGGGTCCTGAGCGATACGCGCGACAAGCGACATGATCTCGGCGACGCCTGCCTTGTCGTCTGCGCCCAGCAGCGTGGTGCCATCGCTGCAGACCAAGTCCTCACCCGCGAGGTCGTTCAGGGCGGGAAGCTTGGCGGTACTCATGGCAACGGCCTTACCGTCAACCGTGCCACAGACCAGGTCGCCGCCTTCGTAGTGTACGATGTGCGGCTTCACGCCGGCGCCCGGTGCAACTTCGGTGGTGTCGAGATGGGCAATCAGGCCCAGGGCGGGCTTGTCCTCAGCGCCCGCACTTGCGGGGATATGCGCGCAGACATAGGCGTGCTCGGTCACGTGGGCATCTTCCGCACCAAGCTCGCGCAGCTCTTCAGCCAGCACGTTGGCAAGGTCAAACTGAACGGCGCTCGAGGGTACCTGGTCGCAGTTTGCATCCTCGGACTGCGTGTTGATCTGGACGTAGCGCAAAAAGCGCTCGAGGACATCGGGGTTCGTGGTGGTGTTTTCCATAAAGACCGCTCCAATCTTGGTCGTCGTGTGCAACAAGAACTCTAGCACGGTATGCCACGGCATACCGCGACGCTTGGATGGGGTAGAATCAGCCATTGAATGCAGAAGGGACGGAAGATCATGGATACGACAATTAGCTCGCGCGAACTACATCTGACGGTGGCGAACGAAGACTACTTGGAGTGCATGGTTCGCATTGAAAGCGAAGAGGGGGAAACCAACGGTGTGCGATCGGTCGACATCGCGCAGCGCCTTGGCGTCTCCAAGGCATCGGTCAATAAAGCGGTTTCGGCGCTCAAGGCATCCGAGCTTGTCGAGCAATCGCACTACGGCAAGGTAGTCCTGACCGATCGCGGCCGCGAGGTTGGCACGGCTATCTGGTACCGTCATCGCCTCATCCGCACGTTTTTGGTTCAGGAGCTCGGTGTCGAATTTGAGCGAGCCGATTCCGAGGCCTGCATGATGGAGCATGCGCTATCCGAGGACACGATGAGCCGCTGGCTCGCCTATCTCGAAAAGCAGGGAATCAGCGTCGAGGAATAGCGGGATATATATGGATACGAGTTATTACAACCGCTTTGGTGCCGAGGAACTTGCGCGCCGCTTGTCGAGCGAGACCTTGTTGGCGCAGGGCCCCATGGGCAGTGTTTTGTTGAGTGAGTACGATGCCGCCGACATTCCACCGGCGTTTTGGAATCTGGCGGAGCCGCAGACCGTTTCTCGTATCCATCGCTTGTATGTCGCCGCTGGCGCGCAGGTGCTCATTACCAACACCTTTCAGGCATCGAGCTATGCCCTCAAGCACGACCAGATTGCGCCGTCCGTGGCGGAGGTCAATCGCGGGGCCGTCGACGATGCCCGCCAGGCGCACCCTCAGCTGCTGCTGGGCTCGATGGGCCCGATCGGTATTGAGTGGTTTGCCGAGGACTCTGCCGAGTATCGTGAAATCCGAGGCATTGCGCGCGAACAGGCGCACGCCTTGCTCAATGCCGGCGTTGACGGTCTGCTGATCGAGACGGTGACGTCTATCCGTAATTTGCAGCCCATGCTTGCCGGTGCCCGAGATGCCGCCGACGGTATGCCTGTTCTGGTGAGTTTTGTCGTTGACGATAAAGGCGACCTGTTGGGCGATGGCCTCAACATCGAGGCAGCCGTTTTGTACGCCGAAAAACACGGCGCAAACTCGATTGGTGTTAATTGCTGTTCGCTTGCGGCCGCGAACGCGGCGGTGCCCAGGATGGTTGCATCGGCGACTACTCCCGTCACGGTGCGTCCCAACGTAGGCGATCCGGTCCAGACTCAGGATGGCCCCGTATGGCACGAGAACCCCGAAGCTTTCGCGCGCGCATGCATCGAATGGAGACATGCCGGTGCCGCAATGGTGGGCAGTTGCTGCGGAACCACGGCAATCACTACGGCAGCGATGGCCGAGGCGCTCGATATATAAAGGGCAAAACCGCTCCATACGGGGCGGTTTTTTTATTGCTTGCATGTCCTCGGCAGCATTTGCCCAAATGGTGAATGCTGGTGCCGGCAGGTTGCCGAGTGCATGTTGCGGGTATACCGCATGCGTACCATGATCCAAACACTGTGAGGTGTCTGCGCGTGTGCGCGATAATTCATTTTGGAACTGACGGTTGGCGCGCTCGCGTCGATGAGGACTTCACTGCCGATAACGTTGCCCGTATCGCCGACGCCGTCGGCGAGTTGTGGCAAAAGACCAATCCGGGCAAAACGGTATATATAGGGTTCGACAACCGGCCTCTGGCGCGCGAGTTCGCTGAGCTTGCGGCGGGTGTGCTAGCAGCGCACGGGCTAGACGCCGTGCTCGCTTCGCGACCTGTCCCGACCCCTGCCCTTACGTGGGCGGCGGCTTATGACGGTGAGGCGTGCGGCGCGCTCATGGTGACGGGATCCCATCATCCGCAGGGTTATCTGTGCCTCAAGATTCGCATGGGTGACGGCTCGACCGCCAACCAGGATGTCATCGAAGAGCTCGAAGAGACCATGGCTCCCGAGCCAATGGGGATCGAGGGGCAATATCGCACCGCGGATATCATTCCTGACTATATGCAGGCGGTGGCATCGTTTGTCGATGCCGAAGCCATCCGCGCCGCGCACCTGCGCGTGGTTGTCGATCCCATGGGCGGCGCAGCCCAGGGCTATCTGGCCGACTTGCTACGCGAGCTTGGCGTTGAGGTGCACGAGATTCACGCCGGGCAGGCGTCTGACCAAGAAGATATCTGCCCCGACCCAGTTGAGCCTTGGGTGGACGCTTGCGAGCGCACGGTTATCGAGGACGGAGCTTGCGCTGGCCTGGTGACCGACGGCGACGCCGACCGTATCGGCGCGGTTGACGAGCGCGGCAGATATATACATCCGCATCAGATCATGGCGCTCGTTTTGGGCGACTTGGTTCAATTTCGTAATTTGGAGGGGCGCGTCGTCGTCAATCTTTCATGCTCGACGCTCGTGCGTCGCATTGCCGAGGCGCTTGGCTGCCGCGTGACCGTCAAACCAGTCGGTTTCAAATATATAGCGGCGGAGATGAAGAAGGGCGGCGTCCTCATAGGCGGCGAAGAAGCCGGTGGTATCGGCATCGCCGCGCATATGCCCGAGCGCGATGGAATCCTCGCCTGTCTGATTCTGTGTGAGCTTATGGCAAAGACGGACGCGCCTTTGGGCGTTCTGGTCGACCAACTCGAGGACAGTTTTGGTAAGACGAGTTACGGTCGACGCGATTTGCGCCTTGAGGCCGAAGATGCCGAAACGTTACGAACCCTGCTGCCGGGCGTAAACCCCAAGTCGATTTGTGGCAAGGTGCCGCAAAACGTTAGTCATATGGATGGCTTGCGTTTGGCATTCGAGGATGACACGTGGCTGCTGGTCCGTCCTAGTGGGACCGAACCAGTGGTGCGCGTCTACGCCGAGGGGTTCTCGGTGGAAGAACGCGATGAGTTGCTCGATGCTGGCTGTGCTTTAGCTAGGGGGACGTATCCGCTTTAACCATGAGACTGCCTTATATAAAGAGATGCTCGGCGAGCGGTAGGTAACGGCTGGCAAACGTTAGTCGAATCCCAAACTGTGTAGGAAATGTGTACGCCCAGATTCCCGCCCGCGGCGGCCCTCCGGTCTGGCAATATATCTCCTTGCCGCGCGGCCCGGTCGG
>USKL01000151.1 GCA_900555225.1 uncultured Collinsella sp. | reverse complement strand
TGCGCGCGCATGGCGCGCATGGGCAAGCGTGTGCTGTATGTAACGGGTGAGGAAAGCACACGGCAGATTCGCCTGCGCGCCGACCGCCTGACGGCGACGGTGCCCATCATGATGCTTACCGCCAAGGACACCGAGCTCGACAAGGTGATGGCGCTCGATGGCGGTGCCGACGATTACCTGACTAAGCCGTTTTCGCTCATGGAGCTTGCGAGCCGCTGCCGCGCACTGCTGCGTCGCGGCGGCATGGTCAAGCAGGCGAGCGATGTGCTCAGCGTGGGCGACATCGTGCTCTCGCCCAGCCATCGCGAGGTGACCGTTGCCGGCGAGCCGCTTAAGCTCACCCTGCGCGAGTTCGACCTGCTCGAGTACCTCATGCGCAAGCCCGGCGTGGTCTTTACCCGCGAGTCGTTGCTGCAGAGCGTGTGGGGCTGGGACTTCGACGGCGGTTCGCGCACCGTTGACGTGCACGTGCAGACGCTTCGCCAAAAACTGGGCGAGCATGCCGGCGCCATCGAGACCGTGCGCGGCGTGGGCTACCGCTTGGCCGAGCCTTCTGCCGGTGATGGTGCCGAAGGTGACGACACCGCGGCCACCGCATCGGAGGAGTAACCCGTGGTCTTCGCCCCCCAGGGAAAACATACGCTGTCGCACCGCGTTTTTGTGACGATCTTTGTCTGCGCCATGGCGGTTATCGTGGCGTTTACGGTGCTGGGTGCGTTCTTTGTGCAAAACACCTTGGCGGATGCCACGAGTGCCAACCTGGCGCAGGAAACCGAGCTCATTGCTGCCGCCCTCGACGAGCAGCAGGAGCCCATCCCGTTCTTGCGTAGCCTCGATCGCGAGGACTTGCGCATCACGCTGATTAACAAGGATGGATCGGTTGCCTACGACAACGAGGCGTCGCCTTCCACACTGCCCAACCATGGCGATCGCCCCGAGGTCATCGAGGCCTTTGAGGGTGGTTCGGGTTCTGCGGAGCGCGCAAGCTCTACGCTCGACGAGATTATGCTGTATCGCGCCGTCGCCCTTGATAACGGCCAGGTTGTCCGCTTGGCGCAGGCCCAGCCTGGCGTTGCGGCGATTTTGCTGTCGATGGTGGCGCCGATGCTGCTTATCGCAGCAGCGGGTGCGGTACTCTCGTTTTTTATGGCGCGCCGCGAGTCCCGTGCCATCATCGCGCCGTTGCAAGAGGTGGATTTGGACCACCCACGCCGTAGCTATGAGCACGCCTATGCCGAGATGGTCCCCATGCTTGAGCGTATCGAGTCGCAGCGCCAGGAGCTCAAGCGCCAAATGGCGGTGCTAGCGGACAACGACCGTATGCGCCGCGAGTTCACGGCGAATATCACCCATGAGCTCAAGACGCCGCTTACGGCGATTTCGGGCTATGCCGAGCTCATCGCAAACGGCATGGTCGAGGGCGAGGGCGACCTGCGCAACTTTGGCGGTCGCATCTATCGTGAGGCGGGCCGCTTGGCAGCGCTTGTCAACGATATCCTTACGCTGTCTAACTTGGACGAGGCCGAGCGTGCAACTGAGGGCGAGGCGGTGCCCATTGGGTCCACGGAGCCTATTGAGCTCTCGCGTGCCATCTACGCGGTCGAGCAGCGTCTTGAACAGGTCGCCCGTCAGGCGAATGTGACGATAAGTCATGAGACCAAGCCTGTGGTCATCGAAGGCGTGTCGCGCTTGATCGACGAGCTCATCTATAATCTGGCAAGCAACGCCATCCGCTACAATCGGCCCGGCGGTACGGTTACGCTGCAGTGCGGCACCAACGACGAAGGCCATCCGTTCCTTGCGGTCGCCGACACGGGAATCGGTATCGCGCCTGAAGAACAGGGCAAGGTATTTGAGCGGTTCTATCGCGTGGACAAGAGTAGGTCCAAGGCACGCGGCGGAACCGGTCTGGGGCTTGCCATTGTCAAGCATGCGGCCCTGTATCATCACGCCACGCTCGATCTGTCGAGCGAGTTGGGCGTGGGAACCACCATTACGGTGACGTTTCCCATACAGCAGGACGAGCCATTCGCATAGCGATACAACATAGATATTGATGTAGACGCCGCATCGGACTTTCTGGTGCGGCGTTGTTGTGCAATTTTACGATTGCTTCCGACATTTTTACAGGAGAGCCTGTTTCTTATGTATAGAGTTTGGTCTCGGTAAAAAGATGCGATAACATACGGACAGTTTTGTCAATCCGAACTGGGGAAATGAAAGGCAAGCTGCATGACCCTTCTCGAACTGTTCCAGCTGCTGAAGAAGCACCTTCAGCTGGTCATCACCCTTCCGGTGGTCTGCGCGATCGCCATGGGCATCGTGTCCTTCGTTGCGATGGACAACACCTATACCGCGACGACGAGCATGTACATTCTCGCCAAGACCGACGATAGCGGTCAGATGAGCTACAACGATCTCTCGGCGAGTCAGATGCTTTCCAACGATATCGCCACGCTGCTGGATAGCGATAGCGTTAAGAGCGGCGCAGCCAATGAACTGGGCCTCACCGATCTGGATGACTACAAGGTGTCTGTTTCCTCCGAGACCACCACGCGTGTCATTACGCTTTCGGTTACCGGCACCGATGCCAAGGAGACGGCTAAGGTCGCAAAGGCCATGGCCAGCTCGGTGAGTACGGTCGCTCAGAACGTCGGCGCTGCCCAGAGCATCAACGTTATCGACGAGGCTAAGACCCCCGAAGCCCCCAGCGGCCCCAAGCGCACGCTGTATATTGCCGTCGCGTTCCTCGCCGGTATCTTTATCGCAGTTGCCTATGTCGTTTTGGCAGACATGCTCAATACCCGCATCCGCGGTGCCGAAGAGGCAGAAGAGCTCCTGGGCATTCCCGTTGTTGGCCGAATTCCGGCTATGAAAGGTGGTAAATAGGCATGGCTAAGGCAAAGAACACCGATAAGCTCGTTGTACAGAATGCCGCCAAGACCCTTCTGGCCAACATCCGCTTTGCGAGTGTGGACGACCCCATTCGCACCATCACCGTTACCTCCTCGATTCCCAACGAGGGCAAGTCTACGGTTTCCATTAACCTTGCTCAGGCAATCGCCACGAGCGGCAAGTCCGTGCTCCTGGTCGAGGCCGATATGCGCCGCAGGTCCCTTTCCGATATGCTCGGCGTTCGTTCGCGCGGCGGACTCTATGCGGTTCTTTCCGAGCAGATCTCCATTGACCAGGCAATTGTCGAGACGGGTCAGAAGAACTTCTACTTCCTCGATGCCGAGCCGCATATTCCCAATCCTGCCGACATCATCGTCTCTCACCGCTTTGCCAAGCTGGTAAAGGCGCTGTCCGCCAAGTTCCAGTACGTCATCTTTGATGCTCCCCCGGTCGGCACCTTCATCGATGCTGCCGAGATTGCCAGCCTGACCGACGGCACGCTGTTCGTGGTGCGTGAGGATTTCACCAAGCGCGAGGAGGCGCTCAACGCCATCGGTCAGCTAAAAAAGTCCGAGAAGGTCAAGCTCATCGGTACCGTTATGAACTACTGCGAGACCGAGACCAGCGAGTACTACTACTCCTACTACACCAAGGACGGTAAGAAGGTGAAGAAGGGCTCCGACGATCAGGGGACTTCCAAAAAGGGCATCTTCACCAACCGAGCAAACGTTTAGTTGATTAAGGCTGACCTATGCGTGACATTCATTGCCATATCTTGCCGGGTGTAGACGACGGCGCCGCCGATCTCGATGAGAGCTTGGCGATGCTCGAGGCTGCCAAGCGGGCCGGTGTAACCAGAATCGTTTGCACTCCTCACTGCCGTGATCCCTATTTTGATTACGACAAGATGTGGGATGCCTTTGAGCTGCTGCGTGATAACGCTGACGGTTTTCCGCTCCAGATGGGCTTCGAGGTCAACCATCGAAAGCTTGTTGAGCTTGGTATCGATGCTGCGGAGCACTTGCATTTCGATGGAACCAACGAGTTTCTGCTCGAGCTTTCGACGCATGCCGATGCGTATGCGTTTAGAGAGTACGAGAACACGATTTACGATTTGCAGTGCCGTGGCTACCAGGTGATCATCGCTCATCCTGAGCGCTATCGTGCGGTTCAAAAGGATGTAAGCGTGGCGGAGCGCCTGGTCGATATGGGCTGCAAGCTGCAGGCTTCGGCGGACTTTATTGCCGGCGGTCGCTTTGGTCGCGAGAAAAAGCCGGCACAGCGCCTGTTCGATCAGAACCTGTACAGCTTCATCGCGAGCGATGCCCATAACGTGGGTCATTACGACTGCCTGGCGAAGGCTCGCGCGAAGTTTAGCGTGCGCGGAGCTCATTTTCGCTAAAATCTGTCCCTAACGTTCGCATTGAATGAAAGGGCAGCCATGGATATCCAACTTAAGACGGGATGCTTTGATGACGCGGCGTTGGTGCGCCGCGTCATTTTTATGGACGAGCAGGGCTACGAGAATGAGTTCGACGCTATCGACGAGGATCCGAACTGCATTCATGTGACGCTCTATGCAGACGGCGAGCTTGCCGGTTGCTCGCGCGTGTTTCCTGAAGATCTTGAGCGCGTGGCTGACGCAGAGGCTCCGGTGTCGCCGGCGTGCGACTTGGACGAAGGCATCGCAGCGGGGGAGACCTATATTATGGGGCGCGTCGCCGTGCTGCCGGCTATGCGTCGTCGCGGACTGGCGAGTGCGATCGTCGAGGCCAGTGATGCCGCCGCGTGTGAT
>USKL01000150.1 GCA_900555225.1 uncultured Collinsella sp. | reverse complement strand
GTTCTGGGCGGTCAGGGCGGTGATGGCGCTCATGGCGAAGACGCCGTTCATGGTCATGGCTTTGAGGTCGGCCTGAATGCCGGCGCCACCGCTGGAATCGGATCCCGCGATGGACAGGACGGCAGGTACCTTACTACGATCCATGTTCGCTCCCTTGTTCGGTCGGAATCAAATGGGTCTTTAAGCCAGCATTATAAAGATGCCCGGGCCGACTCTATGCCGAACCCGGGCGGGCGATGCAATCTCTACGCAAGTGTAAGTAAATGTTCACAAGTCAACAATTGACAGGCACCAGCTCGCCGCCAGAAGCGGCCGCGGCGACAGGGTTAGTCCTCCATGCCGAGGTCGATCGTGGTGCCCTCGAAGATCTTGTTGACGGTGCGGACGGCGCACATCTTGCCACACATGGTGCAAGTGCCCTCGGTGGCGGCGGGGGACTCCTCGTAGCGCTTCTTGCCCGTAACCGGGTCGAGCGCGCACTTCCACATGGCGTCCCAGTCGAGCTTGCGGCGTGCCTGGCCCATCTTGTCGTCCATGTCGCGGGCGTGGGGCACCTTTTTGGCGATGTCGGCGGCGTGTGCGGCAATCTTGGTGGCCATGAGGCCGTCGAGCACGTCCTGGGCGTTGGGCAGGCACAAGTGCTCGGCCGGCGTCACGTAGCACAGGAAGGCTGCACCGCTGGCGGCTGCCACTGCGCCGCCGATGGCAGCGGTGATGTGGTCGTAGCCCACGCCGATATCGGTCACCAGCGGCCCGAGCACATAGAACGGGGCGTTGTGGCACAGGCGCTTCTGCAGTTTCATGTTGGCGGCGATCTCGTCGAGCGCCATGTGGCCCGGACCCTCGACCATAACCTGGACGCCGGCGGCCCATGCGCGCTTGCACAGCTTGCCCAGCTCGATCATCTCGGCGGTCTCGGTGGCGTCGTTGGAGTCGTAGAGGCAGCCCGGGCGACAGGAGTCGCCGAGCGAAATCGTCACGTCGTACTCGTGGCAGATTTCGAGCAGCTCGTCGTAGAACTCATAGAACGGGTTCTCGTTACCGGTGACCTCCATCCAGCCAAACAGCAGCGAGCCGCCGCGGCTCACGATGTTCATGAGGCGGCCGGTCTCCTTAAAGGTCTTTGTGACCGACTTGTTGATGCCGCAGTGGATGGTCATAAAGTCCACGCCGTCCTCGGCGTGCGCGCGCACGACCTCGAACAGGTCGTCCTTGGTAAGCTTGACCAGCGGCTTTTCCATGTAGCCGATGGCGTCGTACATGGGGACGGTACCTACCATGAGCGGCGTCTCGTCGATGAGCTGCTGGCGGAACTGGCGCGTCTTGCCCGAGTTGGAGAGGTCCATGATGGCGTCGGCGCCAAAGTCCTCGGCGATCTTGACCTTCTTCCATTCCTCGGCGGCATCGGCCTTGTCGCCCGAGATGCCCAAGTTCACGTTGACCTTGGTGGACAGGCCCTCACCGACGCCAAAGGCGCGCATGCCTTTTTTGATGTGCACGATGTTGGCAGGAATGGCGATGCGGCCGTCGGCCACGCGCTCGCGGATGTACTCGGGGTCGCGATGCTCGCGCTCGGCGACCTCCTTCATCTGCGGTGTGATCTGCCCGGCGCGGGCGAAGTCGATTTGCGTGACGAGCTTGGGCTCGGTCTGTGTGCTCATTGGCACGGCTCCCTTCGTTGGCATTACCCATATCAGGTTTGCGGGTCAGGGCGGGCGCGCCCAATCTCAGCCTGCCGTCTTGTCCTGCAAGCCCCCCGTTTATGTAATGGGCTCAAGTATAGCTCGAATGGGTACGATTGGCCTAACGAGCGTGCCTGTGAGGAGGCGAACATGGAAGACAAGCATCTATATCGAGAGACGCAATGGGATGTATCGGCCGAGGAAAGCCGTGCGCACCATGGCCTTGTCGCGATCGGTTTTGCGGTGCTTGCCGTGCTGGTGATTGCCTTTTGTATCTGGACGTTTGGTGGTCGCGGCGGCACCCCCTGGGGGTTTGAAGCCGACGAGGGCCTGCCGATTATGACCATGAAAGTTTCTGGTGGCAACACGGTTGCCGCACCGGGCGACTATTGGTATCCGCGCGACGAGTTTGTGCAGCTGCAGCTGAGCGGCGGGTCTATTCCGGGCGAAGAAATCGAACGCGTGACGTTTGATGCGACGCTCAAAACGCTGACGGTGAAGCTCAAAGATCAAGGGGACGTGCCCACGACCATGGACATTGCGCTGACGGAATGGCGCTTGGAGCCCCCGGCGGGCGCTGCGGTATCCGACGTAGAGCACGTTAAGATTACCTACCAAGATGGCTCGACGAGCGAGATTGCAAAGGCCGATGGCTTGGCGGAGTAACGGGGTGTTTGGAAACGGCGGGCCTATTGTGCCTGCGCGTTCATGAATACCAGGGCGTTTTTGTCTGAAAGCTCGGGGATGTGCCGATAGCCGATGTTGAATGCGGTAAGTTCGCTTGCATCCTCGAGCTTGTTTTCTGCCATCCACCGCACCATGGAGCCGCGCGCCTTTTTGCTGGCGGTCGACCGTTGGATGGGCTTCCCGTTGCGGATACCCTCGCCAAAGAGGCATGTGACGGCCGTGGCGTCGTCCGCGAGGTGGGGCAGAACGGCTTTAGCGTACTCTACGCTGGCGAGGTTGACGATCGTGGTGTTTGAGCCTGCCGGGGCGATAGCCCGCGCGAGCTTGTCGCTCCAAAACGCGTAGAGGTCTCGGGCATCGTCAACGGCGAGCTTCGCGCCCATCTCCAGCCGATACGGTTCGACGGCATGAAAGGGGCGTACGCATCCGTAAAGGCCGGAGAGGATCCACAGATGGTCTTGCAGCCATGCGAGCTGCGCGGAATCCATCACCTCGGGTGCCATGCTCTGGTATTGAATGCCGTGATAGGACATGACGGCAGGGGAGAGGTGACGGGCGAGTGCGGGATTGTCGAGATCGCCGCTTTTCAGGATGGGCCCGAACTCATGCAGGGTGTTGAGGCAAGGCCCCAGCAGTTTGTCACTCACGTTCCACAGCGCCTGCAGACCGCCGCTGCCTTCATTCCGCTCGATATCTAGCAGTGCGCGGTGGAGGCGAGAAGTCTCGCGCACAAAGGGTGGGATGCCCAGGACTTCAAAAGCATCTTGGGCCGCGCGCATCTGCTTGGCGGGCGAAATGATGACCTGCAGCATGGGCTCTCCTCTGCCAAAAAAGTTGCGGTGGAATACGGTCTGTTTTGGCTGTTTATGGGCCAGTTTAGTCCGTATTTCACCGCAACTGATGAAGGGTTGGTTAGGCTCGCTCGATGAAGGCCTTGTAACCGCGATATGCCTCGTAGATGTCGGCCTTGTTGGCGACCTCCCACAGGGCGTGCATGGACAGGACGGCAACGCCGGAGTCGATGACGTTCATGCCGTACTTGGCCATGATGTAGGCGATGGTGCCGCCGCCGCCCGCGTTGACGCGGCCGAGCTCGCAGGTCTGGAAGTCCACGCCGGCCTCGTCCATGATGTCGCGGACGAGGGCAACGTACTCGGCGTCGGCGTCGTTGGAGCCACCCTTGCCGCGGCTGCCCGTGTACTTGTTGAAGCACAGGCCGCGACCCATAAAGGCGGCGTTTTTGGTCTCGAACTTGCCAGCGTAGCCCGGGTCGAAGCCGGCGGACACGTCGGAGGAGAGCATGCGGCTGCGGGCGAGTGCGCGGCGCAGGGCCAGCGGGTTGCCCTCGCCGGCGAGCGTCATGATCTCGGCGACGGTGTTCTCGAAGAAGCGGCTCGTCATACCGGTGGCACCCACGGAGCCGATCTCCTCTTTGTCGACGATGAGCGTGATGCTCGTGCGCTCCACGTTGGCGACGTCGATCTGGGCGAGCATGGAGGGGTAAGCGCAGACGCGGTCGTCGTGGCCATAGCCCAAAATCATGGAGCGGTCGAGGCCCATGTCGCGGGCGGGACCGGCGGGCACGACCTCGATCTCGGCGGAGAGGAAGTCCTCCTCCTCGACGTCGTACTGCTCCTTAAGGATGTCCAGGAACATCTGCTTGACGGGCTCCTTGGGGGCGTCCTTATCGTCCTCATCGAACTTGACGGGACGGCCGCCCACGATCACGTCGAGGATCTCGGCATCGACGGCGTCCTTGGCGGGCTTGGACATCTGCTCGCTCGAGAGATGGATCAGCAGGTCGGAGATGGTAAAGACCGGATCGTCTGCCTTGTCGCCGATATTGATGTCGACGGTGGTACCGTCCTTTTTGCAGATGACGCCCACGAGTGCGAGCGGGGAGGCTACCCAGTGGTAGCTCTTGACGCCGCCGTAGTAGTGCGTGTCGAGGTAGGCCATGTCGCCGGCTTCGAAGGCGGGATTCTGTTTAAGGTCCAGGCGCGGCGAGTCCACGTGGGCGCCCAGGATGTTAAAGCCCTGCTCGAGCGGGGCGGCGCCCAGGTTGACGAGCATAAGGTCCTTGCCGTGGTTGGCGGCGTACACCTTGTCGCCTGCCTTGAGCTCGCGGCCCTCGGCGATCACGGTCTCCAGGTCGACGTATCCCGCCTCCTCGGCCATCTTGATGCCGGTCTTGACGCACAGGCGCTCGGTCTTGTTCTCGCTCAAAAACTGCTTATAGCCGCGGCAAAGCTCCTCGAGCTCCTCGACTTGCTGTGGCGTGTACTTTTTCCATGCGCAGGGACGCTCCATGACGCAGGCTCCTTTCGGATCGATCGTGCTGGTTGATGTACCGTGAGCCATCGTA
>USKL01000149.1 GCA_900555225.1 uncultured Collinsella sp. | reverse complement strand
GCATCATCCAGCAGGTCGATACCCCGCAGAACCTGTACGATATGCCCTGCAATATGTTCGTTGCAGGCTTCATCGGCAGCCCCCAGATGAACTTCCTGGACGGCACCCTGATCAAGAAGGGTGACCTGTACGGTGTTGACCTGGGCGGCGACGTGATCCCCCTGCCCAAGGAAAAGACCGCCGACGGCAAGCTGGATTCCTACGTTGGCAAGAAGATCAAGATGGGCATCCGTCCCGAGGATATCGATGACGAGCCCGAGTTTATGGCAAAGCACACCGACTGCCAGCTGGATACTCAGGTCGATGTTTCCGAAATGATGGGCGCTGAGATCTACCTGTACTTGGAGTACAAGGGCAACAAGATGACCGCTCGTGTTGCTCCCACCTCCAAGGCTCGCAACGGAGACACCGTTCGCGTTGCATTCGATCCCCATAAGGTGCACCTGTTCGACATCGAGACCGAGCAGACCATCCTGAACTAAGACTTAGCAAAGATCATTTTTGATCCTCCTATCATACGAAAGACCGCCGAAGGGAAACCTTCGGCGGTTTTTCGTTTTGGAAAACCCTCCCGTGAAAATGGGGTTCAGAAACGCCCACAGGCGTTTCTGAACCCCGAAATAAAAATAATTTTTACGCTGAATATGCCCAAAGCAACGCGGCGGGCATTCCCAATCATTTTATCTGTGCGCCCTGCCGCACCAGTTCAATGAACACGTTCATCTGCGGGGTTACCCATTTGTCCCGGTGGTAGAACAGCTGCCGGTGCATCATGACGGTGCAGTCCGGTACGTTCAGCCGTGCCAGACGCCCTTCGGCCAGTGCGCTGCGCACGATGTACTCCGGCAAAAAGGAAAGCCCCATGCCCTGCTCCACCATCTGGCACAGCAGCGCGGCGCTGCCCAACTCCAGATAGGGGTGGATGGCAAGACCGTGCGCCGCCATGCACTGGTCCAGCGCGTCCCGGTAGCTCATGCCCCGCTCGGTGAGCAGAAACTCCTGCCGGGGCAGAATGTCCAGCGGGAGCACGCTTTCCTGCGCCAGCGGATGCTGCGGCGATGCAATGAAGCACACCGGCTCCGGCACGTCTGCCGCCAGCACCAGTGCAGGCTGCAAAAGGGGCTGGTCCAGCGTGTAGACAAGGTCTACCTGATTGGTGCTCAGCAATTGCAGCATCTCGTCCGAGCTGGCTGTGTGCAGCACCAGCTCCACCTGCGGGCAGCGGGCATGATAGCGCTGCAACAGCCCCGGTAAAAAGGTGCTGCACACGGAATCCGCCAGCGCAATGCGCAGACTGCCCCGCACCTGCTGGGCGGGCTGCAAGGCGGCCTGTGCCTGCTGGGCAGTTTCCAGCAGGGTGCGGGCGTAGCCTAAAAAGGTCTGCCCGGCATCGGTCAGGCGCACCGTTTTACCCACGCGGTCAAACAGCGGGGTGCCCAGCTCGGCCTCCAGCTGTGCGATTTGGGAGGACACCGCCGACTGCGAGTAGCCCAGCTGCCGCGCGGTGCGGGAAAAGCTGTGCAGCTCGGCGATGTGCAAAAAGGTATTGACAGTCCGCAGTTCCATGAACGGCTCCTTTTATAACAGGGTGATATCCTGCACGGTGAGCTGAGCACCGTCCACGGTAAAATGCACCTCCAGCCCGGCAAATTCCATGCCGTACACCCGCTGTGGGTCGTGCTGGTAGGAGGGGCGGGGGTCACTGGCAAGCACGCCCTGCAAAGCGGCGCGGTCGGCCTCCGGTACGGTTTGCCACAGCGCTTCCGGGCAGGAGACTTCCAGATGGTGGGTGCGGGTCTGCCCGGTAAAGCCCTCGGCGGCATCCGGGTGGCAGTCCGCAAACGGAATGTAGGGCTTGATGTCGTAGATGGGCGTACCGTCGCGCAGGTCGGCCCCCAACACATGGATGATGGGGCCATCGTCGGTGAGCTCGACACGATCAAGCTTGACGCAGGTGAGCCCGATGGGATTAGGGCGAAACGGACTGCGCGTGGCAAACACTCCCACACGTTCGGCTCCGCCCAGACGCGGCGGGCGCACGGTTTTCGACCATTTTGCGTTGGTGCCGGACCTGTCCTGCGTTTTAGCGTCGACGGCAATATCCTTAGCCGTGCCGCCGGGCGTTCCGTTTTCGAAGCGCCACAGCAGCCACAGGTGAGAGAAGGAGTCCAGGCCCTCAACCGCTGCATTGGAGGCAAATTCCGGCTCAAAAAAGATTCGTCCCTGCAGATGGGGCGCCAAAAAGCTGTTGCGCGGAATGCCGAACTTCTGCGGCAGGTCGGTATGTATGCGTGCGATAGGTTCCATGCCGGTCATTGTACGGCATGGAGGCGTGGGGCGTTGCGCGCAATTCTTCGCCGCGGTCCCCCGTCGTGCAACCAACGGTTGCTTGGAAGGGCGCCTGCCGCCGCGTATGCTTAAGCCATCAACCAGCAGAAAGGAGCCGCTATGGCCTTTGCAGAAAAGCTCATTGCTGTCCGTCGCGCCCATCACCTTACCCAAGAGCAGCTTGCCGCTAAGCTCTTCGTCACACGCCAGGCCATCAGCCGGTGGGAGCGCGGCGAGGTCACACCGGGCATCGACATGATGAAGCTCATCGCCGCCGTAACCGGAGAACCGCTGTCCCACCTGCTCGAAATGCCTGAGCACTATTGCCAGAGCTGCGGCATGATACTCACGCCCGACGACTGCGGCACCGATGCCACGGGCACCGCGACCGATCATTACTGCAAGTGGTGCTACGACCACGGCAAGTACACCTATGACACCACCATGGAGGCAATGATTGAGGATTGTGCCCCGCGCCTGGCACAAAACACCGGCATGTCGCTCGACGAAGCCGTCTCGCTCATGGGCGCCGTCCTGCCGCAACTGGAGCGCTGGCGCACCGTGCAGGAAAACGAGGCGCGCTACGGTGCCGAGGCGCGGGCGCGCTACGGCGATGAGGCTATCGATGCAGCAAACGAAGCGTTGCTGGACATGGACCCCGAGACATGGAACGACATGAAGGAACTTGAACGCGCTATTCTGGGCCAGCTCTCAATTGCCATGGGCATTGGCGACCCAGAGAGCAACGAGGCTCGTAAGCTTGTCGCGATGCATCGTCGCTGGATTGCTCTCAACTGGGGATGCGAGCCCCAAGACAAGGCGTACCTGGGCCTCGCCCACGGTTATCTTGCCGACCAGCGCTTTGTTGACTACTACGACAAGCCCTGCGCCACCGGAGCCACGGCGTTTCTGGTCCAGGCCATCGAGTCTTCGTTGACGCGCGCATAGACCGCGGCGGCTTTGGGTATTTCAATCAAAACCTCAACCGATTGGAGACCTATGGCTACTAATCACGAGCTCGCGCTGTACGTTATGACCGGCTGCCCGTATTGCTTAAAGGTCAAGCACTTTTTGGCCGATAACGGCGTGACCATTCCCGAGCGCAATATCTCGACCGATTCCGATGCCGAACAGACACTCATCGCCGTCGGCGGAAAACGCCAGGTTCCCTGCCTGTTCATCGACGGCAAACCACTCTACGAATCGAGCGACATCATCGCGTGGGTGCAGGAAAACCTGCTCTAGTACGCACGCTCTGTCCGTCCAGGGCCCCAACCCATACGACCCAAACATGTACACCAGCATCCAAAGTCGACATTTTTCGACATCTTTGGATGCTGGCGTACAGCTTTTTGGTAGTCATGGACGCTCTTGGCCGGCTAATTGTTTGAGGAGACCTTTGGATTATGGCTGTTTGACGCCTCTGGAAAGGTTTCCGAGAGGGCTGTGGTCAAAAAAGGGCAAATATGAGTACTGTTACCTGTTTAGTAGCAGCGATTTTGATCACTTCAGGAACTATTCAACGTTCCACTCGTCCGCAGACGACGTTATTTCTCCTCATATGTTCAATAAAAGTAGCTCTTAATGGGAACAAATCTCATCAGGAGCTACAATTTATAGCAAATAAATGCAACCATAATGGCAACAGTACTCATATTTGCCCTTTTTTGACCACGACCCTCCAGAATAGTCGCTGAGAGCGACACTAAATGACAAAATCCGACACTTGAACGTTCTTATATGAGTAGCCATTGAAGGACACCTAACGACTACTCCCATTCGCGACACACTGTGTCGCGAATTAAGCTGGCCCCATTACCGAAGACCAGTGAGAGCTCCTGCCCAGAATCTCAATAGCTTAATAAAGGGCTCCCCTCCGGAAGTTCAATGAGCATCCAAATTCCAAGCTGAAAAGCAAAGGAGTATCGAAGCCGTCAATGCTCATTTCCTATCGAACAGGCAGGTCAAAACAAGCTAATTAGCCCGATGAACTGCTTGTATTTTTGTCTACAAAATTGTATACAAAAAGAGAATCCGAGAACCGGCGCTCGACATTATGTCGATCGATAGGAGGCGCCATGGATGCTAAGCAGCTCGAAAAGATGATGGGGTTTGCTCCCGGAGAGTTGAAGAAAGCCGCGGAAGCCTACGAAAAAGATGAGTGGCCGAAAGGTCACACCATCAAGTTGGGAAGGCCACCAATCTCCGATGAGCCGAGCGTCGTTATATCAGCACGTGTGGGCGAATCGATTCTTGAGGCGTTTGACGAAAAAGCCAAACGCCATGGGCAAACACGCACGGAGCGGCTCAGAGAGCTCATTACACTTGATGCACTGATTGCCTAGGCCCGCTCCCCCGTCGGACCCAAACATGTACACCAGCATCCAAAGTCGACATTTTTCGACATC
>USKL01000148.1 GCA_900555225.1 uncultured Collinsella sp. | reverse complement strand
AGGCCGTTGTCGGTGGTGATGCCGTGTTCCTGGATCTCGATGTAGAAGTCGCCGGGCTCGAAGGTATCACGGAAGGTCTCGGCCCACTTGATGGCGCCTTCCATGTCGCCGCGGTCGATGTATTTGGGGATGATGCCCGCGATACAGGCGCTCGTGCAGATCATGCCCTTGGCATGGCGGCGCAGGTTGTCGAGCGTCACGCGCGGCTTGTAGTAAAAGCCCTGCACGGCGGCCTCGGAGACCGTCTGCATCAGGTTGACGTAGCCTTCCTGGTCTTTGGCCAGGAGGATCATATGGTAGAGCTCGGGCTTGTGGTCGCGGGCAAGGGTCTCGTCCGGCGTAAAGTAGACCTCGCAGCCAAAGATGGGCTTGATGACCAGAGGCGGCTTGAGCTCGTCGATGTTGCCCTTCTCGTCCCACATGGCCATGTCTTTGACGTACTGGGCATGCTCGCGCGGGTTTGCCTCGGGGTCGGGCTCCACCAGCTCGTCGCGGCGGTCCTTTTCCAAGAAGGCCTTGTCGTGGCTCCAGGTTTTGTACTCGGGCGTGTTGTGATTGACGGCGTCGCAGGCCAGCGCCAGGTCGGGCACGCCATACATGTAGCCGTGGTCGGTAATGGCCACGGCGGGCATGCCAAGTTCAACGGCACGATTGACCATATCCTGGATACGGGTTGCGCCGTCGAGCATGGAGAAAACAGTGTGATTGTGCAGATGGACGAATGCCATGTGATGAGCTCCGATGCGGGTTCGTGTTCTGACTGAACGATTTTACCCCACGGCACGGACAGCACCCGAACCTAGCCAAACCAACACGGCTCCTCTTGCAGTTGCGGTGAAATGCGGACTGTTTGGCGGCTTTTTTGGCCAAAACAGCCCGTATTCCACCGCAAGTTATCTGAGGGCTAGAGATTGTAGATGACTACTTGAGGTTCGGCGGGTTCGACGAAGATGGCTGGATTCGCCTGCTCCACGCGAACGAACTTGACCGTCACCGTCTCAAAGCCCGCCTTGTGCAACACGTCGGCGTAGACGCGCGCCTGCAGGGCGTGCTTCTCGAGCAGCTGGTCCGGCGTCTCATCCGGCGTGCCACCCGTCTTGTAATCGATGACCAGTGCGCGTGACGGATCGGCCGGGTCGGTCGCCAAAGCGTCGATGGCGCCTTCGGCATATGCACCGTAGCGGGCGATGTCCTCGTCCTCGCAGCCCAGCGAGAAGAACGGCACCTCGGCGCGAACGCACGGCCACGCGAACAGCTCGGCACGAACCGACGACTTGAGCCAGCGCTCCAGAGCGACATCGAAGCGCTCGCGCTGTTCTGGCGTCAGGTGCCACAGGCGCGCCAGCGCATCGGCACGCTCAGCGGGCAGCGCATCGGAACCCATCTCGATCAGCCACTGGCAGGCGGCATGGAACGCCGAGCCCAGCGCCATGGGGTTGCCGGCGGGCTCGACAGCGGCCACGTCCGCATCCGTCATCTCGGAACCATCCGACTCCGCATCATCGCCAGCCTCGTCCATGGGCACACGCGCCTCGGCGGCACGGTCTTCTGTCTCGGCATGGAGTGCCGCGGCGATTGACGAGTAGCTATACGAGTCACGCATCGGATACGGACAGATGCCCATGCGCACGCCCACTGCCTGGGGATACACAAGCTCAAACGAATCGGGCTTGGGGTCGGCAGGACCGGGGACGATTGTACTGGCCGAATCGTCGGCAGCATCCGTATCGGCATCGCCACGAACAAGCCTGCCCTCGGCATCCAGCGAAGCGTTGGCCTCAAACGCCTGCTCGCCAAAGGTAAAGCCCGCGAGCGAAATGAGCTCGTAGTCGCCCGGCTGGGAGTTGTCGAACACCAGGCGGTCGGCATCGAGCTGCGGCATGTCCAGAGCGTCGGTCGGCAAAATACGGCGCAGAACGTCGTAAGTCAGATCGGTCTCGACGTCGAAGGTCGGCGCCGTCACCTTGCCGCGGCTCACGCCGGCATCCATCGCCAAGATCACCAGCTCGCGCGCACGCGTCATGGCAACATAGAGCAAGCGGGCCCGCTCCTCGAGCGAAAGCTGCAGGTCGTCGTTGCGCAGGCGAGCAAATGCCTCGGCGGGAGAACCCGTCGCGCATACGTCCTCCATAAGCTCTGGCGGCAACCACAGCGACGTGCCCTTGCCCTTAAACGCATGCTCAAACTGCTTTTTGACGTCGTCGCCCTTCACAAAGGTACCGTCGGCGAGCTTAACGCCGTCGAAGCGCGCCGGCAGTGCCACGACCTGTGCTCCGCCCTCGACGCGGCCCATCTGTGCCGCACCCGAGGACTTACGCACGCCAAAGCACTCGGCGACCGCCACGACCGGATATTCCAGACCCTTGGAGGCATGCACCGTCATGATGCGCACCGCGCCGTCGCCTTCCTCGTTGAGGGCACCCGGGGCTTCCTTGCCCGCCAAGAAGCGGTCGAAGGCCAGCGCGATGGAACGCGGCGAGTTGCCGAACTCGGCCTCAGCCTCAGCCACGGCGTCGAGCGCCTTGAGCACGTTGGCGGCAATGGCCTTGCCCTCGGGACCACGCTGTGCCAGACGCACAAACCAGCCGGAGGCGTTGACCACGTCGCGCGCGATGGCGGCGAACGAATCGCGGCCCACGCGACGAAACGCATACCGCAGCACCTCGCGGGCGCGCGTCACGAGCGGCAAGTCTTGCAAACCCGGCACATCGGAATCGCTCATGATACCCACGTCGATATTCCGGCGCGAGGTCTCCCCCGTCTCGCTATCGAGTTTGGTCGCCAGCGCCAGGAACTCCTGGGCGCCGAGTGCAAACATCGGCGAGGCCAGCAGTGGCATAAGACCCTGCGCCGTATCGGCCGGATTGGCGAGTGCACAAACCAGGGCGCGCACCGTCTGCACCTCGGCAGCCTGGGCAAAGACCGAGCCGCCCGCGATGACGCAGTCGAGCCCCTGGTCGCGGAAGGCCTGTGCGTAGACGTCTGCGTTGGTCATGCGGCCCAGCAGCAGCACCATGCCGCCCTGAGGCTGGCCGGCATCGGCAAGCGCGCGGAATCGCTCAGCGATCGCACGGGCCTTGGCCTGTGTGCGCTCCTGCGTACTGCCGCCGGCAACGAGCAGCGCCTGGCGGCGCGAAGCCTTTGCCTTGAGCTTGTCCTCGTGATCGTCACTCGGCTCAAGATCCAAGAACCCCTGCATCAAACCACCGGTATCGCCGTCAAAGACGCGTGCCACATAGCGCAGCACCTCGTCGTGGCTGCGGAAGTTGCGCACGAGCTTGACGAGCTCACCGGCAGGGGCATCGGATGCGACGGACGTCTCGGGCGCAGCAGAGGAGCCCACCTTGCGCTCCTGACGGCGGAACACCTCGACCTCGGCACCGCGAAAGCGATAGATCGACTGCTGCGCATCGCCCACGGTGCACAGCGCGCGCTCCCCCGCGCCCGTCAGATAGCGAATCAGATCGACCTGCATCTGGTCGGTGTCCTGGAACTCGTCGATCATGACCATCTTAAAGCGGCCCTCGTAGGCGGCTCGAATAGCCGGGTAGTCGCGCAGCGCCTCGTAGGCCATGCGGAGCAAGTCGTTGTTGTCGAGCGCGGACAGGTCGGCCTTGAGCGCACGGTACTCCGCCTCCACAGCACGGGCAAGCCCCACCAGTGCATCGAGCGCGGGACCACCGCAGGCCAACACGATATTGATAAACGCATCGGCTGCCTCGGCCTTGAGTAGCCCCACCTGCTCCTTAGGAAACACCTTGCTCGCCCGAGGCATGCTGCACGACATCATGAGTCGCGCCGCATCCTCCATGGTTTTGCCGCTCGCCTCAAACGCGTCGATGGCGTCGAGTGCCACCTGCGCTTTCTCGGTCGCGGCCTTGCTCGCGCCCAACGCCGCACGATATGCATCCGCAAGCGCCGAGGTGTCGGCCTGGCCGCGTGCCACGCGCACATCGTCCATACCGTCCGGCAACTGGCTCGACAGCTCCAGCAGGTCGCGCACCAGACCCTTGATGGTCGTACCGCCGCCAAAGGAACCGCCCTCGCCCGCCATGGGATACCAGGCATAGAGGGCCTTGAGCGATGCCGCGAGCTCGGGGGCGGCATCGGGTGCCGTCGCGCGACCCAGCACATGCTCAACAGCCTGGTCCATGAGCTCGACGGTATCGGTGAGCACCGTGAACTCGGGGTCGATGCCCAGCTCCAGCGCGTGCGCGCGCAGGATACGCGAGCACATGCCGTGAATGGTCGAGATCCACGCGTCGTCGACGGTCAGTGCTTCCTCGTCCATGCCCTCGTCGATAAGCGCACGGCGCACGCGGTCACGGATCTCGGCCGCGGCATCTTTGGTAAAGGTAATGGCGAGCACCTGGTCAAGATGTTCAACGAACGGACCGGATTCAGGCGAGAGCGCGTAGACGATGCGACGCGTGAGGGTAAAGGTCTTGCCCGAACCGGTAACGCCGTCCAGGAGAGTTGCCGAAAAGCCGCTGCCGACCTTGCGTACGAGAATGTCCGCCGCCGCCTGCTGTTCCTCCGTCAGCGCTGCCGTTTTGTTCAGGTTGACTTTTTGTTCTTCGGCTTCTTCGTTGATAAGTACGTCTTTTTTATAAAGAAATCCGCTTTTAATCATCGCGGTGATAATGCCGCTGCTGGCGCCGGTTGCGCTGATGATTTCTTCTTTTTCCGCTTCGAGCCCGCCGTCCAGAAAGTCAAACACCGCCTTGCGCGCTTCCGTAATGCGGA
>USKL01000147.1 GCA_900555225.1 uncultured Collinsella sp. | reverse complement strand
AGATTTGTGGAACGGTCGCGATTGGTGTCGCCAGCTTTGCATGTGGTGGCTCGGCGTTTGGGCTGGAACGACTGAGCCCCGAGATGGCGTCCCGTTCATGTTTGAGACAATATATGACTTTTTGCCCGTTGCAAACAGAGTCGCGGTGGGTGTTCTGTATGATGGCTCAGACAAGGTTGTTCAATGACAGGGAGGCATATATGGCAATCAAAGCCATCGCAATGGATATCGACGGTACGCTCACCAACGATCAGAAAGTGATTAGCCCGCGTACGCGCGAGAAGCTGCTCGCGGCGCAGGAGTCGGGCATTAAGCTCATCTTGGCTTCGGGTCGTCCCGCATGGGGGCTACATGCTCTGGCACAGGAGCTTGACCTCCAAAACCATGACGGTCTGCTAGTCGCTTTCAATGGCGCGCATGTTGTCGACGCTCAGACCGATGAGGTCCTTTTTGACCAGGCCATGCCGGCTGACGAGCTGCACCGTCTGATTGATCATCTGCAAAACTATGATGTGATCCCCATGATCTCGCTCGGTCGCGACTTGCATGTCGAGGACTCGTACCACTGCATGATTACGCTGCCGGATGGCTCGCAGAAAAACATTGTCAAATACGAGCGCGATGCCTGCGACCTTAAGATCCGCGAGGTCGAGAGCTTGCATGAGGTCGTGGACACTTATCCCGTGGACAAGCTGCTGACGGCGGGCGATCCGGCCTACCTGCAGGCACATTACGAGGAAATGTACGCGCCCTTTAAGCAGACGCTTTCGGGCATGTTTACGGCCGACTGGTACTTTGAGTACACGGCGCCCGGTATCGACAAGGCCCGTGCGCTCGAGGGTGCTCTGCCCAAGCTCGGCATCGATGCCAGCGAGGTCGTATCGTTTGGCGACGGCCAGAACGACAAGTCCATGATCGAGTGGGCTGGTACCGGCGTCGCCATGGGTAACGCTGTCGATGAAGTCAAGGCCGTGGCCCAGATGGTGACCGCCAACAACAACGAAGACGGTATCGCGGTGGCACTTGACCAGCTACTGGGTTAGAATCGCCGATAGTGCATGGTTCGGGCGTCCGCTTGCGGGCGCCCTTTTGTTAGGGAGGGTGCCGTGTCCGCATTTCCGTTCGACGCCGTTATCTTTGACATGGATGGCGTCATCGTCGATACCGAGTATTACTACCTGGGCGAGACTGCCGCGTTTGCCAAGGAGCTTGGGCTTAATCTGACTCAAGAGGAGTTGAATGGGCAGGTCGGTACCTCGCATCAGTTCTTCCTGCATATGCTGGTCGATTGGTTTGAGCGCGCCGGTAAGGGGCATTTCACTGGCGATGAAGCGTTGGCCCGTTGGGACGAATGGGCTCATAAGCGTCCGCGCGACTATCAGGCTTTGATTAACCCAGGCGCCGTGGATACGATTCGAGAGCTGCCGCGCCGTGGCGTTCGCGTGGCGCTTGCCAGCTCGTCTCCCATGGTTAGCATCGAGGAAGTGCTCAACGCATGCGGGCTGTCGGATGCCTTTGAGTATGTGGTGAGCGGCGAGCAGTTTAAGGAGAGCAAGCCCGAGCCCGACATCTACCTGCATGCGCTGGACCTGCTGGGGCTGCCCGCGAATCGCTGCTGCTGCGTCGAGGATTCGGTGCCTGGCATCACTGCCGGCAAGCGAGCCGGCCTGACAGTCATTGCCAAGCGCGAGGAGCGCTTTGGCTTTAGCCAGGATGCCGCGGACAAGATTATCGACCAGCTGCCGGAGCTGCTCACGCTTTCTTAGGAGCGCGGTAGTTGCGCGTTTTTCGGGTCTGATGAGTAAATAGCCAACATTTTGGTGCGACACCTAGCATACTTTAAGCTAATGCGGGCTTAAGGGCTTGTTGAATGCCCTTAAGCCCGTTTTAGAATTAATTGTGCTGGGAGAGGGTATATGCCACCGACTGAAGGGCCAACTGACGGTAAAGCAGCGATACCGCTGTACCAACAGGTTATTGATATCATCAAAAACGAAATCAACTCCGGCGCCTACAAGGCGGGCGCGCGGATACCCAACGAATTCGAATTGGCTGAGAGCTATAAAGTTGGCCGCGTTACCGTGCGACGCGCTATTGAGGAGCTCGTCCAGCAGGGCTATCTAACGAAGCGGCAGGGGAAAGGCACGTTTGTCAATGCCCCCAAGCTTAAGCGCAAGATTCGCCAGAAGGATGACGTCCAGAGTTTTTCGGACGCATGTCGCGTTAACGGAATGGAACCGGGGGCGTGTGTCATTTCGAGAAAGATACTGCCGGCGGATTCCACCGAAGCACAGTTCTTTGGTGTTCCCGTTGGAACTGACTTGATTTGCGTTGAGCGCGTGCGCACTGCCGATGGCGTCCCTGTCATGCTCGAGAACAACATATATGTTTACGAGGACAACGCCTATCTATCAACGGCACCTCTATCTAACCAATCCATTTTTGAGTTCGTGCGCAACCGGACGGGCCGCACGCCCGCGTTTACCGACCCGTGCACGCTCGAGATCGCGTGCGCGTCGCCCGAGGTCGCTCGACTGTTGGCAGTTCCCGTTGGCGAGCCCTTGTTTTATATGGAAGCCTTCTTTTTCGATGAGCAGCGGCGGCCGTTTATCATCGGTCGTCAGCGGATCGTTGGGTCTCGCTACGTTTTTGACATCTAGGACATTGCGAATGGAAACGCCCGGTGGATCATCTCACCGGGCGTTTCCATACCGTTCACGGCGCAAACGCAACCGTTCAACCGCGTTGCGGTAATCAGTTTGAAATTATCTTGATGAAGGAAAAAGCTGCTGGTAATCTATGGAACGTCATAGAACGTTTGCATTGTGCAAACGTTGAAGCGAGATGCGATGCAGTCTCGAGTTCTTTGGAGGTATCTATGTCAGATACGAAGGCGAAGAAGACAAACAGACGTTTTAAGTTCAAATTACCGCATGTCTATACGATCATGTTCTTGCTGATCGTTGTCTTTGCGGTCCTGACTTGGATCGTTCCCTCTGGTCAGTATCAGCGCAAGACGATTTCGACAGCGGCGGGCGAGCGTGAAGTCGCCGTTGCTGGAACCTATGAACAGGTCGATAAGAACTACACCGATTCCGAGACCGGCGAGACCATCAATCTGGGCCAGGATATCTTCGCGGTTCTGCAAGCGCCCACCAAGGGCATCCAGGAGGCTGCCGACGTCGTTGCGTTCGTCTTATTGATTGGCGGATCGTTCGCGATCATCACCAAGACCAACGCTTTGAATGCCGGCATGAGCCGTGTGATTAAAAAGCTCAAGAACAAGGACATCCTCATCATTCCCATCACGATGACATTGCTGTCCATTTGCGGCACTACGTTTGGTATGTCTGAGGAAGCCCTGCCGTTCTATGCCATCTTCATTCCCATCATGATGGGTATCGGTTATGACTCGATGACGGCATTCATCATCTGCTTCCTTGGTCCTAACCTGGGATATTGTGCTTCGACCATCGACCCGTTTAATGTTTTGATCGCCCAAGGCATCATTGGCATCGAGGGTAATCCGCAACTGTGGCTGCGCGCCGTTTCTTGGGTTATCTTCACTGCCGTCGGTATCGCATGGGCCATGCGCTACGCCATGCGCGTCAAGAAAAACCCCGAGTCGTCCATTGTGTACGAGGACGATAAGCTCAAGCGTATTGAGTTTTCCGTGACCGATGCCTCCATCGAGGAAGAGTTCACTATCCGTCAGAAGCTCGTGCTTATCGATTTTGCTTGCGGTATGGGCATTATCGTCTGGGGTCTTGTTACCCAGGGCTGGTACATGAATGAGATTTCCGCCGTGTTCCTTGGCATGGGCTTGCTTGCCGGTATCCTGGGCGGTCTTGACCAGCAGACAATCGCAGAGGAGTTCGTTAAGGGTCTCGCCGACTTTGCGTACGCTGCCATCGTTATCGGTATCGCTCGCGGTATTCTGGTCATCGCCGAGGGCGGCATGATCATCGACACCATCCTCCAGGCGCTCGCTACCGCGCTCGCCGGTGCACCCGCCGCCGTCTACACCACGTTTATGTATATCGTCCTTGGCCTGCTCTCTTTGCTGGTTCCCTCGAGTTCTGGCCTGGCGGCGCTCACCATGCCCGTTATGGGCCCCCTGACCGAGCTCATGGGCCTCAATCCCGAGGCAGCCGTCACCGCGCTCCAGTTTGCCAACCAGACCATCAACACCATCAGCCCCGTGGCGGGCATGACGGTCGCTGGCCTTGCCGTGGCTAGGATTTCGTTTGGCCAATGGTGGAAGACCATTTGGAAGTTCTTCATTTTCATGGTCGTCTTTGGCCTGATCGTAACGGCAATCTCTGGCATGCTTCCGGTGTAGGTGGTTGTGATGTCTGATCGTTTGACGGTACTGACGTCTAAGAGCGTCTTTACCGGTACGGGGGACCTGCCGTTTGAAGGTTTCGTAGCGGTCCGTGGCAATCGAATTGAGGCGGTTGGCGCCAAGTGCGAGGCGGCTTCGTATTTGACCCAGGCGGACGAGGTAGTTGACCTGGGCGACCGCACCATCATGCCTGGCCTGATCGATGTGCATACCTTCTATACAGGTTGGGCGCTGCGGACGTTGGGGTCTGATCTGTCCGGCATCGCCGATGCCAAAGAGGCCGTGTCGCTCTTGCGTACATGGAAAGAAGATCATTCGGATTGCGCGGCGGCTTTTGGCCACAACCTGCCCGAAACGTTGGCATCGGATGCCGAGAACGCAAATACGGCAGCTGTGCTTGACGATTGTTTTGGCGACATCCCCGTCGTCTGCTTTACACC
>USKL01000146.1 GCA_900555225.1 uncultured Collinsella sp. | reverse complement strand
AGACTGTTGGCGAGGCTGGCGCCGGCCGCGTGCTGATGAAGCCCGCTGCTCCCGGTACCGGTATCATCGCCGGCGGCGCTGTGCGTCCCCTCTTTGAGCTTGCTGGCATCAAGAACGTCCTGTCCAAGTCCCTCGGTACCGACAACGGCCTCAACATCATCAAGGCTGCCGTCGAGGGCCTCAAGGAGCTCTCCAGCCCTGAGGACGTCGCGGCTCGCCGTGGCCTGACGGTCTCCGAGATGTTCGTCGGTAAGGAGAACTAAGCATGGCTGACACCATCAAGATCAAGCAGGTCCGCAGCACCAACGGTTGCAAGCAGGACCAGGTCCGTACTGTCCGTGCCCTCGGTCTCCACAGGATCCGCGAGGTTCGCGAGATTGCTGACAACGAGTCCGTCCGCGGCATGATCTTCAAGGTCAAGCACCTTGTCGAGATTGTAGAGGAGTAGCAAATGCAGCTTCACGATCTTACTCCCGCGCCCGGTTCCACCAAGAACCGCAAGCGCGTCGGCCGTGGCAATTCTTCGGGTCACGGCACCACTTCTGGCCGCGGCCAGAAGGGCCAGGGTTCCCGCTCTGGCGGCACCAAGGGTGCCGGCTTCGAGGGTGGCCAGACTCCGCTGGCCATGCGCCTGCCCAAGCTTCCGGGCTTCCGCAACCCCCGTCGTATCGAGTACACCGCTGTTAACGTTGAGCGTCTCGAGCGCAAGTTCGAGGACGGCGCTGTGATCGACGGTGCCGCTCTTAAGGCCGCTCGCATCACCAAGAGCGAGTTCGAGCCCGTCAAGGTGCTCGGCAATGGTGAGCTCACCAAGAAGTTCACGGTCAAGGTCGACAAGGTCAGCGCTTCTGCGCAGGCCAAGATCGAGGCCGCCGGCGGAAAGGTCGAGCTGCCGTGCTAAATGGTCTTAAGAATGCTTTCCGCATCAAAGAATTGCGCGAAAAGATTCTTTTTACCATAGCTATGCTCGTCGTGTACCGCATTGGTGCGCACGTTCCTGTGCCCGGCATTCCCTTCCAGGGGATGCTGGGCCTTTTCTCGACCGATAACAATTCGGTCGCCGCAGGTGCTATGGCCCTCCTGAATCTTTTCTCTGGCGGCGCGTTGAGCTATGTGTCGGTGTTTTCGCTGGGCATCATGCCTTACATCACCAGCTCGATCATCCTCCAGATGCTCCAGGCCGTCGTGCCTTCCCTGCATGAGCTTGCCCGCGAGGGCGAGGTCGGTCAGACCAAAATTACGCAGTATTCGCGTTACCTCACCCTGGCTCTGGCAATCCTCAACTCCGTGGGTTACCTCTTCCTCTTTAAGAGCTTCGGCATCAGCTTCAATGGCGCCGGCGCTCCCGAGATCATCTTCGACCTCATGATCGTCGGTACGCTCACCGCGGGCGCCATGCTGATCATGTGGATTGGTGAGCTCATCACCCAGCGCGGTATCGGTAATGGCATGTCGCTGATCATCTTCGCGAACATCATGGCCGGTCTGCCGCAGGCTATCTTTTCCAGCACCGAGGGCAATGCCGGTGGCATCATCACCATGGTGATCATCTGCGCCATCATCCTGCTGGTTATCCCGCTGATTGTTTTCCTTGAGCGCGGCCAGCGCCGCATCCCGGTCTCCTACGCTAAGCGCGTCGTGGGCCGTCGTATGATGGGTGGCCAGACCACCTACCTGCCCATCAAGGTCAACACCGCGGGTGTCGTGCCGATCATCTTCGCTTCGGCGTTGCTGTACTTCCCGGCTCAGATTGCCGTGTTCTTCCCCGGCATCGGCTGGATTCAGGCAGTTGCCTCTGCGCTTTCGACCGGTTGGCTCAACTGGGTGCTTAATGTTGTCCTCATCGTGTTCTTCGCGTACTTCTACACCTCCATGGTGTTCAACCCCGATGACACGGCCGATAACCTTAAGAAGCAGGGCGGCTTTATTCCGGGCGTGCGTCCGGGTAGGGCTACCGCGGCCTACATCAAGAACGCGCTCAACAAGATTACGCTTCCCAGCGCTGTCTTTTTGGCGCTCATCGCCATCGTGCCTTCGATCATCTTCTCCTTCACGGGTAACCATCTGATCCAGGCATTTGGCGGCACGTCCATCCTCATCATGGTCGGCGTCGTGCTCGACACGGTCGATAAGCTCGAAGGCCAGATCAAGATGTATGATTACGATGGATTCTTTAAATAGGCTAGAGGAGGATTGCTCATGAACCTCGTATTGCTCGGAGCTCCGGGTGCCGGTAAGGGCACCGTCGCACAGGAGCTCGTCGCCGAGTTTGGCGTTGCCCACATTTCCACGGGCGACCTGCTGCGTGCTGCCGTCAAGGGTGGCACCGAGCTTGGTATTCAGGCTAAGAAGTACATGGACGCTGGCGAGCTCGTTCCCGACCAGCTCGTGATCGACCTTGTCAAGGAGCGCCTTGCCGCCGATGACGCCCAGCAGGGCTTCATCCTCGACGGCTTCCCGCGCAACACCGCCCAGGCCGTGACGCTCGATTCCGAGCTCTCCGCCATGGGTCGCGAGATCGACTGCGCCCTTCTGGTCGACGTGGCCCCCGAGGTCATTATCGATCGTCTGTCTTCGCGTCGCACCTGCCGCGCCTGCGGTTACACCGGCACCGCTGCCGATGTCACCTGCCCCAAGTGCGCTGGCGAGATGTATCAGCGCGACGACGACAAGCCCGAGACCATCAAGAACCGTCTCGACGTCTACGAGAAGTCCACGAGCCCGCTCGTCGACTACTATCGTGGCCAGGGTCTGCTCAAGTCGGTCAACGGTGACCAGGCTCGCGAGACCGTGTACGGGGATGTCAAAGAGGCTCTCGGTCTATGATCAAGATTAAGTCTGCAACGCAAATCGAGCAGATGAAGAAGGCAGGAGCGCTATCTAAGATGGCGCTCCGCCACGTTGGAGCCATGGTGCGCCCCGGCGTTTCGACTTTTGAGCTCGATCAGCTCGCGGAGCAGATTATCCGCATGCATGGCGGCACCCCGGCCTTTAAGGGTTACGGCGGGTTCCCGGGGACCATTTGCGCATCGATCAACGATGCCGTGGTCCACGGTATTCCCAACCCCGACATGATCCTGCGCGATGGCGATATCATCTCCATCGATACGGGAGCCGTTGTCGACGGTTGGGTCGGCGATAACGCTTGGACGTTTTTCGTCGGCACCCCCACGCCCGAAGCCAAGGCTTTGTGCGAGGTCACGCGCGATTGCCTTAAGGCTGCCATCGAGCAGGCTGTTCCCGGTAACCATATCGGGGACGTCGGTTATGCCGTTCAGTCCCTCGCCGAGTCTCACGGTTACGGCGTGCTTCGTGATTATGTGGGCCATGGCATTGGTCGCGTGATGCACGAGGACCCCAACGTTCCTAACTATGGAAAGAAGGGGAGGGGCGTTCGCCTCCAGGCCGGCATGGTCATTGCCATCGAGCCGATGGTTACGATGGGTTCCAACCATGTGAGCACGGGCTCCGACGGTTGGATCGTTACGACCAACGACCACCTGCCCGCCGCGCACTACGAGAACACCGTCGCCATTACCAATGACGGTCCGGTGATTCTCACCACGGATGCCCAAGGTGCTTGGTGTTCGCTCCAAGGCGGAGAAATGTAACAAGTTCCACTTAGTTGTGGAGCCATTACGAAGTTATTACGATGCGTGCATACGTGTTGTAGAATACTCAATCGCTGTCGTTTTCTAGAGAAAGATGATTGCTTGTGAAGAAGGAAGACGCAATTGAGCTCGAGGGTACGGTAAAGGAACCGCTGCCCAATGCCATGTTTAAGGTCGAGCTCGAGAACGGTCATTCGGTTCTGTGCAACATTTCTGGCAAGATCCGAATGAATTACATCCGCATTCTCCCCGGTGACAGGGTTGTCGTGGAGCTTTCCCCGTACGACCTGACCCGCGGCCGCATCACCTATCGCTATAAATAGCGGCACGCATACACGCACTCCATTTCCGGCTGCAGGCTTAGCTCAACCTACGGTCGGATTGTGTGTGAAGACCAGCCATAGTTTTAAACGCCTGCGGCTGGGCGAGTAGATAGTAGGGAAGTAGTTTGAGCGCTACCGAAAGGAAGAACGATGAAGGTACGTCCTTCGGTCAAGAAGATGTGCGATAAGTGCAAAATCATTAGGCGCCATGGCAAGGTCCTCGTCATTTGCGAGAACCCCCGTCATAAGCAGCGTCAGGGTTAAGAGAGGAGACTACGTTGGCCCGTATTAATGGTGTCGACCTCCCGCGTGAGAAGCGCGTTGAGATCGGTCTGACCTACATTTACGGCATCGGCCGCACCACTGCGACGAAGATCTGCGTCGAGTGCAACGTTAACGTGGATACGCGCGTTAAGGACCTCACCGAGGATGAGGTTAACGCCATCCGCGATTATATCGATAAGAACCAGATCATGGTTGAGGGTGACCTCCGCCGTGAGCGCAACCAGAACGTCAAGCGCCTTATGGACATCGGCTGCAACCGCGGCCTTCGTCACCGCAAGGGCCTCCCGGTCCGCGGCCAGCGCACCCACACTAACGCTCGTACCCGCAAGGGCCCGAAGCGTCAGATCGGTGCTAAGAAGAAGAAATAAGGAGCGCTAGATAGATGGCTACTGCTAAGAAGAACGTTCGCGCTGCCCGTCTGAAGCGCGCGGACCGTAAGAACATTTCCGTGGGCCAGGCTCACATTCGTTCTACGTTCAACAACACGATCGTTTCGATCACCGATCCCCAGGGCAACGTCATTTCCTGGAAGTCGGCTGGCCAGGTGGGCTTCAAGGGCTCCCGTAAGTCCACGCC
>USKL01000145.1 GCA_900555225.1 uncultured Collinsella sp. | reverse complement strand
CCGCAACTCATGAAGACGCCCCTCAAGCACGGTCCCATCAGGGAAAAGGGCATATATCGACAAAGCGCAATTCAGACCCTTCCAGCTTTGTATATGCAGCACCCCAAGATAAACGCAGCGACCCCTTAGTTATCGCAGGCCGGGCACAGGGTTACTCTCCAAATTTTTCCGCAGGACGGAGGAGCCCCAGCCGCGCGAAGCGCGCAGCGGGGGCTCCGACATGTCCGAGGACGATTTGGAGAGTAGCCCTGTGCCCGGCCGACGGGATCCCTAAGCACGCCATGCTTCTTATGTGCAGCAAAGCTAATACTGCTAAAATACAAAGCGCTCATGTAGTTTAAACGCACGACGATAAGGAGCACCAGTGGGTAACCACTTCCGTACCTCCGGTGCGGGCGATGATGCCCCCAAGACGCAGGCAGGCGTCCAGGGCAGTCGTTTCGCCACTCCGGATTCAGAGGGCCAGCCTGTTGCTCAGGCCCCCGCTCAGCCGGCAGATCAGGCACAGCCGGCATCCGATCCCTTTGCCTACAATCCAACCAGCGATGTCGCGCTTTCCGGCACGGTGGGTTTTGAGCCCGTTCAGGCCGTGACCGCTCGCGTGGAGCAGCCCCAGGCTGGTGCCGCCACGCCGCAGCCTACCATGGCCGGCATTCCCGACCCCTTGGCCCCTGCGACGCCGGCTCCTCAGCCTGCGCAGTCCGGTCTCTTTGCCGCTATTCCCGACCCCACGCAGCCTGCTGCCCCGGTGGTCGAGAGCGATCAGGCAGCCGAGGTCGCAAGCCTCGATAACGCGCTCAACAACCCCGATTTTACGTCGGTGTTTGCGCCCATCGATCCGCAGGCCAGCCGCAAGAAGATGGCCAAGCAGGCCGGTGTCGAGCCCGTCATCCTTATGGAGCATGTCACCAAGATCTATCCGGCACAGCCCAACAAGCCTGCACTCGACGACATCAACATCGAGATCTATCCGGGCGAGTTCGTCTTCCTGGTCGGTCACTCCGGCTCGGGTAAGACCACGCTGCTGTCGACGCTCAACCGTGACGTCAAGCCGACGAGCGGCCGCATCCTGGTTGCCGGTCAGGACCTCATGAAGATCAAGAACCGCAAGGTTCCGTTCCTGCGCCGCCAGATTGGCGCCGTGTTCCAGGACTTTAAGCTTCTGCCGCAAAAGACCGCCTACGAAAACGTGGCGTTTGCCCTGCAGTGCATCGGCAAGCCCAAGGGCGTCATTCGCAGCCAGGTGCCCGAGGTGCTGCGTCTGGTCGGCCTGGCCGATCAGATGGACTCGCTGCCCGACCAGCTTTCCGGTGGCGAGCAGCAGCGCGTTGCCGTCGCCCGCGCTATGGTCAACCGTCCGCCGCTGCTGATCTGCGACGAGCCGACGGGCAACCTCGACCCGGCGATCTCGCTGGGCATCATGAAGCTGCTCGAGCGTATTAACCGCACTGGCACCACCGTGATCGTCGCCACGCACGACCGCGAGATGGTCGATAGCATGCACCGTCGCGTGATCGCCCTTGAGGGCGGCCACGTTATCCGCGACCAGGAGAGGGGAGGTTACGGCAACTATGGCACCAACTAACGTGGGCTACTCCTTCAAAGAGGCAATCAGCCACTTCTTCCGTAACTGGACTACCTCGCTCGGCGCCGTCATCACGATCTTCCTTTCGCTGTTTATCATCGGCCTGTTCATTATGGGTTCCGCGATGCTGAACTCCGTGATCGGCACCGTCGAGGATCAGGTTGTCATCAACGCGTTCATTAGTGATGACGCCGATCAGGCCGATGTTCAGGCTTTTGAGGCCGAGCTTAAGACGTGGAATAACGTCAAGTCCGTGACCTATAAGGACAAGGACGACGCGCTGGCCGAGTATACGAGCAAGATGTCGGGCAACGCCGACGCCACCATGAGCGCGCTCGATGGCCAGAACCCGCTGCCGGCTTCCTTCGCTATTGAGATGGACGATCCGTCCAAGGTCGAGAGCACGGCAAAGAAGCTCAAGAAGGATGCCGATTTCCAGAAGATCGCGGATGACGGCGACGTCAACGCGAGCGTGCTGTACGGCCAGGAGGAAGTGAGCCGCCTGTTCCAGGTGACCAACTACATCCGCATCGCCGCCGTGGTGCTCGTTGGTCTTCTGACCTTTATCGCATTCATCTTCATCAACAACACGATTCGCCTGTCCATCACGGCGCGTCGTCGTGAGATTGCGATTATGCGTCTGGTCGGCGCCAGCAACGGCTTCATTCGTGGCCCGTTTATCACCGAGGGCGTGCTGCAGGCCATTTTGGGCTCGCTGCTTTCCATCGGCGTTCTGGAGCTGCTGCGCAATCTGATGATCCCGCGTCTGCAGGAGAGCATCGGCTGGATGTCGTTTGCCCTGCCAATGCAGTACTACCTGGTGACCTATGCTGCGCTGATTCTGGTCGGCGTGATTATCGGTCTCTTTGGTTCTGCCATCGCCATGCGCCGCTACCTGCGCGTGTAGGCATGCTTGGAATTCATCCCTTCCAACGGGTCGTCTCTTATGGGGCGGCCCGTTTTTTGATCCCTAGGGGACGGCAGGAAAGCGAATCATTTGGGTAGACTCTTTGGAGTTCTCAATCGATAGTTAGGAGGCGCCATGGGGCGCAATAACAAGCATAAGCGTGGAGCTCGCAATCAGCGCGGGCCGGTGCGCAGCGAACGCCGTCCGAGCCTGACCGGGCGCGTGCAGCTCCATGAGCATAGCGCCTACGTTGTAACCGAAAACGGCGACTACAAGGTCATGGGCCGCGGTAAGCGCGAGATCATGGATGGCGATACCGTTGCCGTGAGCATTAAGAACAGCCCGCACGGTGAGCGGCGCGCCGTGATCGAAAGCGTGGTTGAGCGTGCAGCCATAAGCGTGGTGGGCACGTACCAGACCGCCGGTCCGCTCGGTGTGATCGAGCCGCTCGATTCGCGTCTGAAGGCCGACTTCTTCATTCTGCCCGAGGATACCTCGGCGGATCGTCTGGGTGTCCACCCGGGTGATGCTGTTGTCGCGCGCATTTTGACCTACCCGACGCGCCTGGAATCGGGTACCGTGACGATCGAACGCCGCATTGGCGGAGATGACGCGCCCGATTTGGGCGTTCAATATGTGATGGCGCGTTACGGCTATACCGATAGCTATCCCGAGGCCGCGCTGGACGAGGCCGAGGGGCTTTCGCTCGATGTGTCCGCGGCGCTTAAGGACCAGCTCCGCCGCGATCTGCGCGACCGCTTTGTCGTCACGATCGACCCGGTCGACGCGCGCGACTTTGACGATGCCATTTCGTTGGAGCGCACGCCCGAGGGTGGCTACAAGCTGGGTGTGCATATCGCCGACGTTTCACACTATGTGGCTTGGGACGGGCATATCGATCTTGAGGCTCGCCATCGTACGACATCGGTGTATCTGGCCGATCGCGTGCTTCCCATGCTGCCCGAACGCCTGTCCTGTGACCTGTGCTCGCTTCGCCCTGACGAGGACTGTCTTGCGTTTACCGTCGATATCGAGCTCGATGCGCAGGGTCGCGTGCGGCATTACGATCCGTATCCCAGCGTGATTCGCTCGCGTGTGCGTATGGACTATGACGGCGCCGAGGCGCTGCTGGTGCGTGCCGGCGCGGTTGAGTATTCGGTGCTGGAGGGTGCAGCCGAGGATGTTGCGGCTGCCGAGACCTCGCGCGAGGAAGCGCTTGAGCGCGGTCTTGCGTGCGAGGAGGCCGCCCGCGGCTACAACATCGACCTCGGCGATTTCCTTGTCGCCGCTAACGAACTCGCCGAACTTCGCCGTCGTATTCGTCGCGCCCGCGGCTCAGTCGATTTTGACACAGCCGAGATTCGCGCTCTATTGGATGAGGACGGAGTGCCCGTGCAGATTGTGGCGCGTGAGCGTTCGTGTGCCACGTCGCTTATCGAGGAAGCCATGCTGCTCGCCAACGAGTGCGTTGCAGAGTGGCTGGCAGACCGTGATATCGAGGCCTGCTATCGTGTGCATGAGGATCCGAGCCCCGATAGCCTGCACGGTGCTGCCGTTGCGCTGGCGCAGCTAGGCATCATCGACGATCGCCGTGCTGCCGGTATTGCCCTGGGGAGCCCCGATGAGCTGCAGGCTGCAGTTGATGCTGCCGCCGGTACGGCCAACGCACCGCTCGTTAACACGCTGCTTCTGCGCAGCATGCAGCGCGCGCTGTACAAGCCGCGCAACGAGGGCCACTTTGCGCTCGCCGCGCCGTGCTACTGTCACTTTACGAGTCCCATCCGTCGCTACCCCGATCTGGTGGTGCACCGCGTGCTCAAACTGCAGTTGGCCTATGAGCAGCTCGGCGGCAAGGACGCCTTGGTCCGTACGCCGCGGCTGATCGGTAAGGGGCGCGAGTCGCTGCCGCGCATTCTGCCGCAGATCTGCCGCGCATGTAGCGATGCCGAGCGCGCGGCAGATGCCGCCAGCCATGCGACGCAAAAGATCAAGATTGCCCAGTACTATGAGGACCGTCTGGGTGAGCGCTATGCCGGAACCGTCTCGTGGGTTAGCAGCATGGGCCTCTTTGTGCGCTTGGACCTAACACAGGTCGAGGGCCTGGTTTCAATTAAGAGCCTGGGCAACGAGTGGTTCGAGTTCGACGAGGACGCGCTAACGCTCACAGGTGCCGACACGGGCACCCGTTACGAGCTGGGGCAGCGCGTGATTATCGAGGTCTCGCGCGTCAATACCACGCGTGGGCACTTGGACTTTAAGCTTATCCATTAGCTAAATCCCGACTCGTGGCGAGAGAGCGGAGGGCGGCCTTTCGGGACCGCCCTTCGCATTTGAATCGTGGCTACCTTGCCGTCTGCTCG
>USKL01000144.1 GCA_900555225.1 uncultured Collinsella sp. | reverse complement strand
GGCAAGATATACCGGACCAAAAAGTAAAATTGCAAGAAAATTCGGCGAACCCATTTTCGGTGAGGACAAAGTTCTCTCAAAGAAGAACTATGCTCCTGGTCAGCACGGTGCCAACAAGAGAAGAAAAACTTCAGAGTATGGCAAGCAGTTGCTCGAAAAACAGAAAGCCAAATATACTTACGGTGTTTTGGAAAAACAATTCCGTAACTTGTTCGCCAAAGCAGAGCGTACCAAGGGTATTACGGGTGAGGTATTGCTGCAGTTGCTCGAGGCACGCCTCGACAATGTAGTTTACCGTTTGGGCATCGCTCCGACACGTGCGGCAGCGCGCCAGTTGGTTTCTCACCGTCACATCACAGTGAACGGCTCAGTGCTCAACATCCCTTCTTACAGCGTAAAGGCAGGCGACGTTGTTGCAGTGCGTGAGAAATCAAAGTCATTGGAGAACATCGCTGACGCGTTGGCAGGCTTCAACCACAGCAAATACCCATGGCTTGAGTGGGATGAGAGCATCAAGGGAGGCAAATTGCTTCACTTGCCACAGCGTGAAGACATTCCGGAGAACATTAGAGAACAGGCTATCGTCGAGTTGTATTCTAAACAGTAAAATTGTAAATATCCATGGCTATTTTAGCATTTCAGAAACCTGATAAAGTATTAATGCTCGAGGCAGACAACCGTTTCGGAAAGTTTGAGTTCCGTCCGTTGGAGCCGGGTTACGGAGTAACCGTCGGCAATGCCTTGCGAAGAATATTGCTTTCTTCGCTCGAGGGTTATGCTATCTCGTCTATCCGTATAGACGGAGTGAAACACGAGTTTGCAACTATTCCTGGTGTTATAGAGGATGTTACCAACATCATCTTGAACCTCAAGAAAGTTCGCTTCAAACACCTCGTGGAGACAGATGAGCCGACCGCGGGCAAAATCAACGTATCGGGCAAAGAAGTCTTGACAGCCGGTGATTTGGGCAAGGAGCTGAGCGGGTTTGAGGTGTTGAACCCTGACTTGGTGATTTGCCATTTAGATCCAACTGTGGCTTCGTTCACGATGGACTTTACAATCAATAAGGGTCGCGGCTATGTACCAGCCGACGAGAATGTCCAACCGACAGACGCTGTCGACGTGATAGCCATCGACTCTATCTATACTCCGATTGTCAACGTGAAGTATGCGGTAGAGAACTATCGTGTAGAGCAAAAGACTGACTACGAGAAATTGGTTCTTGAGATTTCTACTGACGGATCTATCCATCCGAAGGAGGCATTGAAAGAGGCAGCCAAGATTCTGATCCATCACTTTATGCTGTTCTCTGACGAGAAAATCGCGTTGGAGACAACAGAGACTGACGGCAATGAGGAATTCGACGAGGAGGTGCTCCACATGCGCCAGCTCTTGAAGTCCAAACTTACCGATATGGATCTTTCTGTCCGTGCGCTCAACTGCTTGAAGAGCGCGGAGGTGGAGACTCTCGGCGAACTCGTTCAGTTCAACAAGACAGATTTGTTGAAATTCCGCAACTTCGGTAAGAAGTCGCTTACGGAACTTGACGAACTGTTGGCAAGCTTGAACCTTTCGTTTGGAATGGATATTTCAAAGTATAAATTAGATAAAGAATAATTACAATGAGACATAATAAGAAAATCAACCACTTAAGCCGTAAGAAAGCGCACTTGGACGCAACATTGGCGAATATGACCATTTCGCTGATCATGCACAAGCGCATTTTCACCACTTTGGCCAAGGCTAAGGCTTTGCGCATCTATGCAGAGCCTATCATCAACCGCGCTAAGGACGACACTACGAACTCTCGCCGTGTTGTGTTCAGCTACTTGCAGAACAAGAATGCAGTGACTGAGCTGTTCCAGGAAATCGCTAAGAAAATTGCAGACCGTCCAGGTGGCTACACTCGTATCATCAAGACTGGCAATCGCCTTGGTGACAACGCTAAGACTTGCTTTATCGAACTCGTTGACTACAATGAGAACATGCTTAAAACAGCAGGCAAGAAGAAAACTACCCGTACACGCCGCTCTCGCAAGGCTGCCGCTGAGGCTAAGGCTGCCGAGAAGGCCAAGCGTGCTGCTAAGTTTGCCGAGGAGGCTGCCAAGCAGGCCGCCGAGGCTCCCGCAGAGGCTCCCGTCGAGGAGGCCGCTGCCGAGGCCGAGACTACCGAGGCTGCTGAGTAAATAGCTCGCCGCGGAATCACTCGCATTCATGGCATAAGGGCCGCGCATCCGTTTGGGTGCGCGGCCCTTTTCTTTTTATTGGTGCAGGCTAACCCGTTCCCATTGCACCAGATTGGTGCGAAGGGGACGGGTTGGTTTGCACCAAATGGCAGAGTGACGGCGTTTTCCCAGATAAAACCTGCCAAAATAAACCAGTCCCTTTTTGGCAGGTCGGTCGGGTCGTAGTTATTACGTGGCGGTCGAGGTCGACCGTATAGGCCGCGCCTTGTTTGGCTAAAGTACAATCATCTGTGTTTAACTCGCCCGCAGCTGCACGGCGTGGGCGATGGCCAAAAAGGAAAACCACATGGGATTCATGTCAAAGCTGCTGTCCTTTGGATCCGATAAGGACCTTAAGCGCTACTACAAGATCGTCGACCAGATCAACGGTCTTGAGCCCCAGTTTGAGAAGATGACCGAGGAGGAACTCCGCGCCCAGACCGATAAGTTCCGCGTGCGTTACGCCAACGGCGAGTCGCTCGACGACATGCTTCCCGAGGCCTTTGCCACCGTGCGCGAGGCTTCCAAGCGCATCACGGGCATGCGCCACTTTGACGTACAGCTCATCGGCGCCATGGCGCTTCATGAGGGTCATATTGCCGAGATGAAGACCGGCGAGGGCAAGACGCTCGTCTCCACCTTGGCCGGCTACCTCAACGCTATCGCCGGCAAGGGCGTGCATGTCGTTACCGTCAACGATTACCTGGCAAAGCGCGACTCCGAGTGGATGGGCCGCATCTACAAGTACCTGGGCATGACCGTCGGTCTGCTCCAGAACAACATGCCGCTCGAGCTCAAGCGCCCGGCCTACCAGGCAGACGTCACTTACGGCACCAACTCCGAGTTCGGTTTCGACTACCTGCGCGACAACATGGTCACCCGTCCCGAGCAGCGCGTGCAGCGCGGTCACAACTACGCCATCGTCGACGAGGTCGACTCCATCCTGATCGATGAGGCCAGGACGCCGCTCATTATCTCGGGCGCCGGCACTAAGTCCGCCAGCACCTACAAGGACTTCGCGCGCGCCGTGCGCGGCCTGGAGCGCGGTGAGGACGTGTCGCACGACATGCTCACCGCCACCGAGGACGTTGAACCCACGGGCGACTACGTCATGGACGAGGCCAAGCACACCATCGCCGCCACCGAGCGCGGTCTTAAGAAGATCGAGCGCCGCCTGGGTATCGATGACATCTATGCCGATCTCTCCGGCCAGCTGGTCAACCACCTGCAGCAGGCGCTGAAGGCCCAGTACATGTTCCACCGTGATAAGCAGTACGTGGTCACCAACGGCGAGGTCAAGATCGTCGACGAGTTCACCGGCCGCATTATGGAAGGCCGCCGTTACTCCGAGGGCCTGCACCAGGCCATTGAGGCCAAAGAGGGCGTGCTCGTACGCGAGGAGAACCAGACCCTGGCCACCATCACCCTGCAGAACTACTTCCGTCTGTATGACAAGCTCTCCGGCATGACCGGCACGGCACTTACCGAGGATGCTGAGTTCCGCGAGATCTACAAGCTGCCCGTCGAGGTCATCCCCTCCAACAAGCCCGTGCAGCGCGTGGACCACGAGGACCTGGTGTACCGCACCATTCAGGCTAAATACAACGCCGTTGCCGACGACGTTGAGCGTCGTCACGCCAAGGGCCAACCGGTCCTGGTGGGCACCGTCTCCATCGAGAGCTCCGAGAAGCTGTCCGCCGCCCTTACCAAGCGCGGTATCGCGCACGAGGTCCTCAACGCCAAGCATCACGAGCGCGAGGCTCATATCGTTGCCCAGGCCGGACGCTACGGCGCCGTGACCATCGCTACTAACATGGCCGGTCGTGGTACCGACATCCTGCTGGGCGGCAACCCCGACGAGCTGGTGCGCGAGCGCTTGGAGTACGAGGGCCTGACCATGGAGGACGTGACGCCCGAGCAGCTCGAGCAGTTTAACGCCGAGGCCAAGGAGACCTGCAAGGCCGAGCGCGAGCGCGTGCTTGCCGCCGGCGGCCTGACCGTTATCGGAACCGAGCGCCACGAGTCCCGTCGTATCGACAACCAGCTGCGCGGCCGTGCCGGCCGCCAGGGCGACCCCGGCGCCAGCCGCTTCTTCATCAGCTTGGAGGACGACCTCATGCGCCTGTTCGGCGGCGACAAGATGGACCGCGTCTCCAAGATGATGGTCACGGCCGACATGGGCGACGACATGCCCATCCAGCACAAGATCATCTCCAAGGCCGTCGAGAGCGCCCAGCACAAGGTCGAGAGCATCAACTTCTCCATGCGTAAGAGCGTCCTTGAGTACGACGACGTCATGAACAAGCAGCGCCAGGTCATCTACGCCGAGCGCAATAAGATTCTGGACGGCAAGGACCTGACCAAGATGAGCATTCACAAGCGGAATCTCAGCGGCATCAGCCATATCCCTGAGGATCGGCACAAGCACGGCCTGGTGCTGGATTTTACGCTGGAGCAGAACCTGGTGCTGCAGCGGTATAAGGAGCCGGAATTCGAAAAGGGCGGCTTTATCAAGAAGGACGCGGTGCGTGCCTACGCCGAGAGGCTGATCGAGGAATACGATATCCGCAGCGGACAGGGCCCCGTGACCACCGCCCGCAGTATGTCCGGCGGCAACCAGCAGAAGGCC
>USKL01000143.1 GCA_900555225.1 uncultured Collinsella sp. | reverse complement strand
ATCTTGCTTTCCGAAGGCATTGGCGACACCATGCGTGTGTCGCTCACAGCTGATCCGGTTGAGGAGCCGCCGGTTGCCTGGGGTATTCTGCAGTCGTTGGGCCTGCGTCGCCGTGGCCCCGAGATTGTCTCGTGCCCCACGTGCGCCCGCTGCCAGGTTAACCTTATTCCCATTGCCGAGGAGGTTACCGAGCGGCTTAAGAACTACTCCGCGTCGCTTTCGATCGCTGTGATGGGATGTGCCGTTAATGGCCCCGGCGAGGCTTCTGATGCCGACCTGGGCGTTGCTTGCGGACGTGGTCAGGCCTTGCTCTTTTCGCATGGCCAGATCATTGGTAAAGTAGCTGAGGACCAAATTGTCGACGCGCTTATGGCAGAGGTCGACAAGCTTATTGAGGAGAAATAAATGACCCGAGCAATGTATATGTCTAAGCTCTATGCGCCGACGCTTAAAGAGGATCCGGCGGACGCTGAGCTCGCCAGTCACCGCCTGCTGCTCCGTGCCGGCATGATCCGCAAGGAGGCCGCCGGCCTGTATTCCTACCTGCCGCTTGCCTGGCGCTCGATCCGTAAGATCGAGAACATCGTGCGCGACGAGATGGACGCTGCCGGCGCCCAGGAGCTTATGATGCCTATCATGGTCGACGCCGAGTTGTGGCGCGAGTCCGGCCGCATCGACGCCTATGGCAAGGAGCTTGTGCGCTTTGACGACCGTCATGGTCGCGAGTTCGTCCTGGGCCCCACGCACGAGGAGACCGTCACGGCCCTGGTGCGCAACGAGCTACGCTCCTATAAGCAGCTGCCCGTCAACCTGTATCACATTCAGGACAAGTTCCGCGACGAGTTCCGTCCCCGCTTTGGCCTGATGCGCGGCCGCGAGTTCATCATGAAGGACGCCTACAGCTTCTCCGCCACGCAGGAGAGCCTGCAGGAGGAGTACGACAAGATGAAGCAGGCCTACGCCAACATCTGTGAGCGCTGCTACATCAAGGCCCTGCCCGTTGTCGCCGACTCCGGCGAGATCGGTGGCGATACCTCCGTCGAGTACATGGCTTTGGCTGACGCCGGCGAGGCTTCGCTCGTCTACTGCGACGATTGCGGCTTCGCTGCCGATGACGAGGCTGCAAGCACCAAGGTCGTCGTGACCGAGGGTCCTGGTGACGGTACGCTCACCAAGGTTGAGACTCCGGGCATGGGCACCATTGAGGCTGTTGCTAAGTTCTTTGGGTTCCCCGAGAACGGCACGCGCAAGTCGCTGGCACTCATCGACGCCGAGGGCAAGCCGGTCGTGGCCATTGTTCCGGGCGATCACGAGCTCAACGATTGCAAGGCCGAGCATGTCTTTGGCAAGGGCTATCGCATGATGACCGACGAGGAGCTTCAGGCGAACGGTCTGCACAAGGGCTTTATCGGACCGGTTAACCTGCCCGATGGCATTCGTCTGGTCTGCGACGAGAGCCTGCGCGAGTCCAAACAGTGGGCCTGCGGTGCCAACGAGGTCGATTATCACTTTACCGGTGCCTGCCCCGAGCGCGACTTTACCGTCGATGAGTGGGCCGATCTGGTCACCGTTGTCGCCGGCGACCCCTGCCCGCACTGCGGCAAGCCGCTCTCCGCTGCCCGCGGCATCGAGGTCTCTCAGGTCTTCCAGCTGGGCACCAAGTACTCCGAGGCCATGGGTGCCACCTTTATGGATGAGGACGGCAAGGAGAAGCCGCTCATCATGGGTTGCTACGGCGTGGGCGTGTCCCGCTCGCTTGCTGCCGTCGTGGAGCAGCACAACGACGAGCACGGTATCGTCTGGCCGGTCTCCGTTGCCCCGTACGAGGTCGCGGTGATTCCGCTTGATCCCAAGAAGGAAGAGTGCGCTACCGTCTGCGAGCAGATTGTTGATGGCCTGTGTGCCGAGGGTATCGAGGTCGTCGTCGACGATCGCGATGAGCGTCCGGGCTTTAAGTTTGCCGATAACGACCTCATGGGCTTCCCGTATCAGGTGGTTCTGGGCAAGCGCGGCCTTAAGAATGGCACCGTTGAGCTCAAGGACCGTGCTACGGGCGAGCGCGAGGACGTGGCGATCGACGAGGTCGTTGCCAAGGTTGCCGAGCTTGTTAAGGCAGCCCGCCGTTAATCAACGATTTCGCTTGTAGTTCGATATGTGGGACGGCCCCGCATTTCTCCAATCGGGGAGATGCGGGGCCGTCCTATTATCTTGTAGCATCCTCGATATCTAAAAGGAAAACCCCACAGCCCATGCGAGCTGCGGGGTTTTCCATTGTGCCTCCGATGCGAAATAAATCGCTCAGATATTACTGATAATCGACGACGTCGATCCAGTTCTTCAGGAACTCATCGTTCACGTTGCGCTTACGAGCGAGCTCGGAAGCGGCGACGATGCTCGTCCACTGACGCACGACCTGCATGGGCATGTCGGCACGGTCGCAGTAGAGCTCCAGGTAGGCCTCGGCCTGGTCCTTGCTGTTGAGGGCAAAGAGCAGGTAAGTGGTGGCAACGTCGGCAGCAGGGGAGCCCTGGGTGGCGTGTGCCCAGTCGCACACATAGAGCTGGCCGTCGTCGCCGACGATGACGTTGGAGGGGTTGAAGTCGCCGTGGCAGACCTTGAACTCCTTGGTCATGCCGTCCAGACGCTCCTGAAGGTTGTAGCGCGTGGTGGCATTGAGCTGATCAAGGCTGTCGATCATGCGGGCGAACTTGTCGCGCTGACGGTTGAGCAGCGGGGAGGTGTAGCCGTGGATCTCGATCTGGAGGTCGACGAACATCTCGAGGTACTCACCAAAGCGCTGGGGCTCGGCAGTCATCTTCTCGGCAAGGGTGGTGCCCGGAACCTTCTCGGTCACGAGCGCCCAGCCGTTGGCGTTCTCGAGCTGGGAAACCTCGAGAGCCTTGGGGCTGCGGATGCCGCACTCATTGATGCGGGCAAGATTCAAAGCCTCGTTGAACACGTCGGAGACGGGCTTGGTCTCGTTAAAGACCTTGACGATCTTGTCGCCCAGGTCGTAAACGACCTTGTTGCCGCGACGGACGAGCTCGGTCTTGGAATCGGGTAGCAGCATGGTTGCATCCTTTCAACGATGCGATAGAAGCGACGGCGGGGGTGTGTGAAACACCCGTGCACCCCCGCCGCCGTTAAAAACCGTGCTAAAACTAGCAGACGGCGTAGTCCTGAGGCTCGCGGCCGTAGTAGGCGTCCAGGTAGAGCTCCTTGATCTCGCTCATGAGCGGGTAGCGCGGGTTAGCGCCGGTGCACTGGTCGTTGAATGCCTGCTCGGTCATCTCGTCGAGGGTGTCGAGGAAGTACTGCTCGTCAACACCGTAGTCGGCGATGGTCTTCTTGACGCCGATGAAGTCCTTGAGCTCCTCGAGCTTCGTGATGAAGTTCTCGAAGACCTCCTTGTCGTCCTTGCCCTCGATGCCGCAGTACTTGGCCATCTCGGCGTAGTTGTGCAGCGCGTTGGGGTAAGGATACTGGGAGAAGGTACCCATCTTGACGGGAGCCTCGGCGGCGTTGTAGCGCATGACGCGGGTCAGGATGACGGCGTTAGCGATGCCGTGGGGCAGGTGATGGAAAGCGCCGAGCTTGTGGGCCATGGAGTGGTTGAGTCCCAGGAAGGCGTTGGCGAAGGCCATACCGGCCATGCAGGAGGCGTTGTGCATCTCCTCGCGGGCGTGCGGGTCCTTGGCGCCGTTCGTGAAGCTGGAGGGCAGGTTCTCAAAGACGAGCTTGGCAGCGCGCTCGGAGAGGCCCTTGGTGTAGTCGGAAGCCATGATGGAGACGTAGGACTCGATGGCGTGGGTCATGACGTCGATGCCGGAGGCAGCGGTCAGGCCGCGCGGGGCGGTCATGCAGTTGTCGGCGTCGACGATAGCCATGTTGGGGAGCAGCGCGTAGTCGGCGAGCGGCCACTTGATGCCGGTCTCCTTGTCGGTGATGATGGCGAACGGCGTGCACTCGGAGCCGGTACCCGAGGAGGTCGGGACGGCGACGAAGTAGGCCTTCTTGCCCATCTCGGGGAAGGTGAAGATACGCTTGCGGATGTCCATGAAGTCCATGGCCATGTCCTCAAACTTGCACTCGGGGTGCTCGTACATCATCCACATGATCTTGCCGGCGTCCATAGCGGAGCCACCGCCGACGGCGATGATGACGTCCGGCTCAAAGAGAGCCATCTGCTTGGCGCCGCGACGTGCGCACTGCAGCGACGGATCGGGCTCGACGTCGTAGAAGCAGTCGTGGGCGATGCCCATCTCGTCGAGCTTGGCCTCGATGGCGCGGGTGTTGCCATTCTTGAAGAGGAACTGGTCGGTGACGATGAAGGCACGCTTCTTGCCCATGACGTTGCCCAGCTCGTCGAGGGCGACGGGCGTGGAACCCTTCTTGAAGTAGACCTTCTCGGGAGCGCGGAACCACAGCATGTTCTCACGGCGCTCGGCCACAGTCTTAACGTTGATCAAGTGCTTCACCCCAACGTTCTCGGAGACGGAGTTGCCGCCCCAGGAGCCGCAGCCCAGGGTCAGAGACGGCTTCATGCCAAAGTTGTACAGGTCACCGATGCCACCGTGCGAGGACGGGGTGTTGATGACGATACGGCAGGCCTTCATGACGTGCTCGAACAGGCTGATCTTCTCGGCCTGGGCGGGGTGCACGTACAGAGAGGCGGTGTGGCCCGGGCCACCGGCGAGCACCAGGTGCTCGGCCTTGTCGACGGCCTCCTGGAAGTCCTTGGCGTGGTACATGGCCAGGACCGGGGAGAGCTTCTCGTGGGAGAACTCCTCCTTGGCGGGGTCGGTGGAGGTGACCTCGGCGATCAGGATCTTGGTCTTGGCGGGAACCTCGATGCCGGCGAGCTCGGCGATCTTGGCGGCAGCCATGCCGGGGA
>USKL01000142.1 GCA_900555225.1 uncultured Collinsella sp. | reverse complement strand
CCGATGGCGGCGCAGGTGTCGGCATCGGACAGGCCGCGCGAAAGCGTCGCGGGCGTCACGTTGCGCAGGCGCGCCTCGCCAATCTGGTCGCACAGGTCGCGGTTGCGGTCAGCCAGGTCGCGCACGGTGGCAAAGTCGAAGCTGGGGTCGCCCTCGGCGGTAAAGTACTCGGTTTCGAGCACCTTAAGGGCCTCCTCGCCCTTCTGGCGCTCGGACTCCATGGCGCCGTGATCGCCATAGATAAACATGGGAATAAACGGCTGGCGCTCGTATTCGAGTGCTTGTGAAACGTTCATATAACTGCTCCTTGGACGGGCCGCAGCGCGCGGCTCGGGTTCATTGAGATGTGGCGAGATGATAGTTTACCATGGGCAACTATTGGCATCGCGCCTAGGACAACTACAATACCCTAGTTGACCGCTAGGACTTTTACAATGCTGCCGAAAGACACGAAAGGTTCCATCCGTCATGGATTTGCTGATTGATATTCTGCTCGACGCCGGCAAGGACACGCTCTCGCTTGTGCCGTTTTTGTTGGTGACGTATCTGGCCCTCGAGACCTTGGAGCACGTCGCGGGCGACCGCGTAAACGGGGCCATCAAGCGCGCCGGCGCCGCAGGTCCCGTGGTTGGCTCGTTGCTGGGTATGGTGCCGCAGTGCGGCTTTTCGGCCATGGCGGCAACGCTGTACGCCGGTCGTGTCGTGACCTTGGGCACGTTGGTGGCGGTGTTCCTTTCGACCTCCGATGAGATGCTGCCGCTGTTGCTCGCCGAGCAGGTGCCCGTGCAGACCATGGCGATGCTTTTGGCTTCGAAGGCACTGATCGCGCTGGTCACGGGCTTTATCGTGGACGCCGCCATTCGCGGCCTGCGTCGTAACGCTCGCGCGCATGCGGCGATTCGCCGTACCGTGCTGGGAACCGCGGCCAACCCGGCCCACGTGAACTGCGCACACGACGACCACACTGGCGGTGACATCATCGACGAGGTGGCCGAGGCGGGCGTGAGCGCCGATCACATCCATGAGCTGTGCGAGCGCGACCATTGCGGTTGCGATGAAGACGAGGACGAGCACGAACACGGACATGGCCACGATCACGGTCATGAGGACGAGCATGAACACCATGATGGCCACGGTCACTCCCGCTCTCACGAGGGCGCGCCCCTCCTGTCGATTATTCGCAGCGCCATCTCGCACACCGTGCAGGTATCGGTATTCATTTTTCTGGTGACGCTGATTCTGGTCGCCGTGCTCGAGACCTTCGGCGAGTCCGCGATCGAGCAGTTCCTGCGTGGCAACGAGACGCTCGCCGTCCTGGGTTCGGCGCTTGTCGGCCTGATTCCCAACTGCTCGGCCAGCGTCGTCATCACACAACTGTACCTGGAAGGCGCGCTGCAGCTGGCCCCGATGCTCGCCGGCACGCTCATCTCTGCTGGTGTGGGCTACCTGGTGCTGTTCCGCACCAACCGCAGCGCCCGCGAAAACGTCCTGTTCCTGATCATGATGTACGTCATCGGTGCCGGCTGGGGCCTCATCCTATCCGCCGTTGGCCTTTAAGTAGATTATTGGGACATGTCTTACGATCTACCCCTGTGACCAGGGCATTTCCGCTGCCAAAACAAAAAGGTAGATTTCCGGGCATGTCCCGAAAATCTACCTTGGTTAGCGCAGCAGCTCGGTGAGGTTGCGCTTAAAGCGGGCCCGGTCTTCGCTGGTAAATGCCGCCGGACCGCGAGTGCGACCGCCGGCGCGGCGCACCTTCTTTTCCTCGTGGCGAATAAACAGTTGCATGTCGATGGTCGCCTTATCGTAGACGCGCCCGCGCACGCCGATGGCGGCGGCATCGCGCCCGAGCACCATGCTCGCCAAGCCAATGTCCTGCGTCACGACTACGTCGCCCGCCTGCAGGCGTTCGACAATGGCAAAGTCGGCGCTGTCGGCGCCCACGCTCACATCGAGCGTCGTGACCCAAAATCCGCGTCGCGCATGCTCGACGTCGCGCGGATCGTTGCGGCGAATGTGGCGTTCCAGGTTCTGTGTGCTGTTGCCGGCGATAACGACGGCAACGCCCGCCCGCCGCGCGCAGTCAATCGACTCGCGCGTGACCGGGCAGGCGTCTGCATCAATAAAGAGCGTTCGCGGCATCTAGTGCACCAGTTTGCCAAATTGAATAGCGCGAACAATCAGCGTTACGCCAAACACCAGCAGTGCGGCGCCGCTAAAGATGACGAGCATCTTGGCCGACCACAGCGGATAGATAAACACGAACATGCCGGCGATGATGGAGAGCGCGCCGCTCAGGATGGCGAGGGCACGGTTGGACGAAAGCTCGGACTCCAGAATGGACATGACACCTTCGACGATCCAGCCAAAGCCGGCCACGATAACCACCATCGTGGTGAGCGTCGCGGTCGAGAAGGCCTGGTTGCGCAGGATTATGACGCCGCCCAAGATAATGAGTAGGTTGGAGATGATGCTCGTCACGCGCCAGCCGGTGGGCAGCAGTGGCTCGAAAACAGCGGTAAACAGCCTGATCGCGGCCGTGATCACAAAGTAGAAGCCCAAGACGGTCGTTAGGAAGACGAGGGACTTGGCAGGCGCAAACAGCAGTGCGATGCCGGCGACGAGCGCCAAGACGCCCGTGATGGCGTAAATCCAGCGCACGGCCTTGACGGCCTTGCCTGCCATGCTTTTCTCGTCAAATCCAAACTGGCTCGATTTTTGGTCATCATTCTTAAAGATGCCCATAATGTCTCCTTTCCGTGCGGTGCACGTCGCGTTCATTGCTCTCCGTGCGGCGTACGCCAAAAGTGCTGCAACAAGTATCGCCCAAGGGCGCCGATGCATGGGGCGGGAAGGACGAATTGCCGCCCCACATTCCCGAATTGTTACTTTTGTTCCCGCTCCAGTGAGGATTAATCAACAATTGTAGAACATTACGCCGCTGTATGTAATTGCCTAGGTTTTAGGTTAGATTCTCCTAAGAACAATTGCCCGAAATTGGGGGTCCCTATGAACGAAACAGTTCCCGCGGCGCCGTCGAGCGCGGAGTCGATGGCAAAGCAGGGTTGCGAAAAGCTCGGCTTGGAAGCGTTTGATGCGCTGGTCCGTCGTGCCCGTACGTGCCGCCGTTTTGACGAGTCCATGCGCGTGCCGCGCGAGTTTTTGCTCGAGCTGGCGGAACTGGCGCACCTGGCTCCCTGCGGCGCCAATGCTCAGCGTCTGCGTTTTCATGTGGTAAGCGGTGCAGAGGACTGCGCTCGCGTGTTTGACGAGCTTGCATGGGCCGGCGCGCTTAAGGACTGGCCGGGTCCTGCCGAGGGTGAGCGCCCGACCGGCTACATCGCGATTCTTGCCGAGCGCGCCGTTCCGGGCAAGCCCGCCGCTCCCATTACCGAGGTCGACACGGGCATTGCCGCGCAGACGATGATGCTCGCCGCCCGCAGCGCCACGCCCGAGGTGGCAGCCTGCATGTTCAAGGCCTTTACGCCCCACGCGATCGATGCCATGGGGCTCGATAACGACAAGTATGAGCTCAAGCTGATCATGGCGCTTGGCGTTCCGGCCGAGACGCAGGTGATCGATGCGATCGATTCCAACCCCGACGGCTCCATCAATTATTGGCGCGACGAGGCGCGGGTGCACCACGTACCCAAGCGTCCGCTTGCCGACGTGCTGCTGTAGTTGAGCGTCACCGCGGTGTGATCCGGCGGTAAACCACCACAAAGGTGCCTGTCCCCTTTGTGGTGGTACGAGGGGAGGGTGTGTGGCAGATTTGTATTTGGTGCGGCATGGGCAGACTGAGCTCAATGTGCAGAACATTTTGCAGGGCGGGCACGATTCGCCGCTTACGGCGCGCGGGCGCGAGCAGGCGCTGATGGCGCGTGCGGCGTTTGCGGCGCGCGGCGTGGCCTTTGACCGTGTGTATTCCTCCCCGTTGGGCCGGGCGCGGCGTACGGCTGAGCTAATTGCTGGTGAGGGCCGCTCGATAGAGCTGGTCGATGACCTGCGCGAGTGGCATTTGGGCTCGCTGGAGGGTACATCAAATCGCGAGATGCCGCCGCAGCCCTGGGGTGATTATCCGGTGGCCTTTGGTGGCGAGTCTGAAGGCGAGCTCCAGTCGCGCATGGTCGCGGCGCTGTCCCACATCATGGCCAGGCCGCAGCACGACTGTGTGCTGGCAGTCTCCCACGGCTCTTCCTGCCAGGAGTTTCTTGAGTATGTGACTGGCAGGGGAGAGCTACCCGACAACGGTGCCGTGCTTCATTTTGGCTATTGCGACGGTGCGTTTTCGCTCCTTGATTGGTAACGAACGAAAGGGCCCCTATGAATAAAGACCTGTATCTGGTTCGTCATGGGCAGACAATATTCAACCTTAAGCGCATTATTCAGGGTTGGAGTGACTCGCCGCTCACGCAGCTGGGATGCGACCAGGCGGCGCGTGCCGGCATGTTCTTACGTGCGCGCGGCATTGAACCCGATCATGCCTACACCTCCACACTTCATCGCACCGAGCAGACTATCGCCAACCTGTGGCCGGGCTTGGCGTACGAGCGCCTGGACGGTCTGCGTGAGTGGTTCTTTGGCGACTTTGAGGCCGAGCGCGTGATGCTTATGCCCGAGCGCCCGTGGCGAGATTTCTATCGTCAGTTTGGCGGCGAGGGCCAGATGCAGGTGCGCGAGCGCATGGCGGCGACGATAACCGATCTTATGCGACGTCCGGACCACGAGTGCGTGCTCGCGGTGAGCCACGGCTCGGCTATCAAGGAGTTTTTGGACCACGTGCGGGGCGCGGCGGCCGACGAACGCGATCGTGTGCCGGGCAACTGCTCGGTGCTGCATTTCGTGTTTGACGACGAGGCCGGTACGTTTGAGCTGATTGAGATTTTTACGCAGGAGGATTACGCGCGCGAGCTGGGGCTTGAACCGCTTGTGGC
>USKL01000141.1 GCA_900555225.1 uncultured Collinsella sp. | reverse complement strand
TCGATCGCAAGCTCGGTGTGCTCGAGGCCGGCGCTGCCGCCGACGTCATCGTCATGGACTACAAGCCCTTTACGCCGCTGAGCGAGGAGAACATCGACGGCCACATGCTCTTTGGCATGATGGGCAAAAACTGCCGCACCACCATCATCAACGGCCGCGTCCTGTACAAGGATCGCGAGTTTGTCGGTATTGATGAGGAAAAGATCAACGCGTGGACCATGGCTGAGTCCAAGAAGCTCTGGAGCACGCTCAACGATCGCGCCTACTAATTACAAGTAGATTCACGCGCGTCGGGTGTTTCGCCGCATCCGACGCGCGTATAGGCGGCCTCCGCGGGGTCGCCGGCGCTGTGCTAGCGCTACACCGTATTTGCGCCCGCCGCGCGGTCTCGCCGGGCGTTACAGAGAGGAGCTCATTATGAGCGACATCATGAGGCCGATCCCGTTTTCGCAGCTGATGAACTGGATCATCGAGGAGCACAAGACTCAGGGCGCCGTCTTTGGCGTGCGCAAGATGGTCACGACCAACCAGGAGGGCGCGCTTCCCATTTTTGACGAGCGCATCGAGACTCCGTTTGGCCCGGCCGCCGGCCCCAACACGCAGCTTGCCCAGAACATCGTGGCATCCTACGTGGCCGGTTCACGCTTCTTTGAGCTCAAGACCGTTCAGGTGATGGACGGCGAGGAGCTCTCCAAGTGTGTGAACAAGCCCTGCATCGTGGCGCAGGACGAGTGCTACAACTGCGAGTGGTCGACCGAGCTCGAGGTTCCGCAGGCCTTTGCCGAGTACGTGAAGGCATGGTTTGCCTGCCACCTGATCGCTCGCGAGTACGGCCTGGGCAGCCCGGACGGCTTTGTCTTTAACATGTCCGTGGGCTATGACCTGGAGGGTATCAAGAGTCCCAAGGTCGATGCCTACATCGAGGGCATGAAGGACGCCAGCGGCTCCGACGTCTGGAACGAGTGCCGCGCATGGGCGCTCGCCAACCTGGACAAGTTTGAGCATGTCGACGCCGCATTTGTCGAATCCATCCCGGCACGCGTCTCCAACTCCATCACCGAGTCTACCCTGCACGGCTGCCCGCCCGCCGAGATCGAGCGCATCGCGACCTATCTGATCACCGAGAAGGGCCTCAACACCTACATCAAGTGCAACCCCACGCTGCTGGGCTATGAGTTTGCCCGCCAGCGCCTCAACGAACTGGGCTTTGACTACATCGTCTTCGATGACACGCACTTCCGCGAGGACTTGCAGTGGGCCGATGCCGTGCCTATGTTCGAGCGCCTGATTGCCCTGTGCGCCGAGCGCGGCCTGGAGTTTGGCGTCAAGCTGACCAACACGTTCCCCGTCGACGTGACGAGAAACGAGCTGCCCTCCACCGAGATGTACATGTCCGGCCGTTCGTTGTTCTCGCTGACCATCGAGGCTGCCCGTCGCATTACCGAGCAGTTCGATGGCAAGCTGCGCATCAGCTACTCCGGCGGTGCTACGGTCTACAACATCCGCGCCCTGTACGATGCCGGCATTTGGCCCGTCACCCTGGCGACCGACGTGCTCAAGCCCGGTGGCTACGAGCGCTTTAGCCAGATGGCCGGCGAGTTTACCGATCTGGACGGCAAGCCGTTTGAGGGCGTCTCGCTCGAGGCCGTGACCGCGATCCAGACCGATTCGCTCACCAACCCGCTATACAAGAAGCCGCTGCGCCCGCTGCCCGACCGCAAGGTCGCCGGCAAGAGCCCGCTTTCCGACTGCTTTACCACGCCGTGCCGCACGAGCTGTCCCATTCAGCAGGATATTCCCGCCTACCTGGCGGCTGTTGACGAGGGCCGCTACGAGGACGCGCTCAACATCATCATCGAGCGCAACGCCCTGCCGTTCATTACCGGCACCATCTGCCCGCATCCCTGTGGTCGTGCCTGCGAGCGCGCCTTCTACGAGCCCGAGGGCGCCCAGATTCGCGCCAGCAAGCTCAAGGCCGCCCGCGAGGCCATGGCAGCTGTGCTGCCCAAGCTGCGCGCCCAGGCTATTGCCAACGACGGCGAGCGCAACGTTGCCGTTATCGGCGGCGGCCCGGCCGGCCTGGCGACCGCGTTCTTCCTGACGCGTGCCGGCGTGCCCGTCACCATCTTCGAGGCCCGCGATTCTCTCGGCGGCGTGGTCCGTCACGTGATCCCCGAGTTCCGTATCGCGAGCGACGATATCTCCCACGATGCCGAGCTCTGCCTGGCCTTTGGCGCCAAGGTGCAGCTCAATGCTCGCGTTGATTCCATCGACGAACTCAAGGCTCAAGGCTTTACTGACGTGGTCGTGGCCACCGGTGCCTGGATGCCCGGCTCTGCGGGCTTGGGCGAGGGTGCCGAGCTCGATGTGCTGGAGTTCCTCGAGGCCGCCAAGAAGGGCGAGAAACTCGAGCTGGGCGAGGACGTCGTGGTCATTGGCGCCGGCAACACCGCCATGGACGCGGCCCGCGTGGCCAAGCGCCTGGCCGGCGTGAAGAACGTGCGCCTGGTGTATCGCCGTACCAAGAAGCAGATGCCCGCCGACGAGGAAGAGCTCGATCTTGCTCTTGCCGACGGCGTTGAGTTCTGCGAGCTGCTGGCGCCCAAGGCGCTCAACGGCTCCGTGCTGACCTGCGACGTTATGGAGCTCGGCGAGCCGGATGCAAGCGGCCGTCGCAGCCCCGTCGCCACGGGCGAGACTGTCGAGCTTTCCGCCACCACGGTGATCTGCGCCGTGGGCGAGGGCATCGATGCCAGCCTGTACGATGCCGCGGGCGTCGAGCACGACCGTCGCGGCCGTCTTGCCGCCACCTCCACCGGCGTTGAGGGCGTCTGGGCTGCGGGCGACTGCCGTCGCGGTCCTGCCACCGTGGTCGAGGCTATCGCCGACGCCGCCGAGGTCGCCCGTGCCATCGCCGGCGTGGACTTTAACAAGTACGCCGACTGCAACGAGCAGGCCGGCCGCGAGGATACCTGCTACGAGCGCAAGGGGTCGCTGTGCCGCGACAAGCGCAACTGCACCAAGACCCGCTGCCTGGGCTGCGGCTCGGTGTGCGAGGTCTGCTGCGACGTGTGCCCCAACCGCGCCAACGTGGCAATTAAGGTGCCGGGCCTGGCCAAGCATCAGGTCGTCCATGTCGACGGCATGTGCAACGAGTGCGGTAACTGCGCCGTGTTCTGCCCCTACCAGGAGGGTCGTCCCTACAAGAACAAGCTCACCCTGTTCTGGAGCGAGCAGGACATGGAGAACTCCGAGAACGAGGGCTTCCTGGCCGTGGACGAGGACCACTTTAAGGTCCGCGTCGCCGGCACGGTCCGCACCGTCTCGGTCGATGCCGTCAACACCGGTCTTCCCGAGGCCGTCCGCCTGACCATCAGGGCCGTGCGCGACAACTATTCGTACCTTCTTAAGAAATAGGCGAGTCTCTTATGGCCAAATCCATTCAACATAACGTGGCCTACGTTGCCTGCGGAAGCGGTTGCGCTTCCGCAGGCGGCGACGCCCGCTGCAGCGAAGGCTGCATTGGCTGTGGCGCCTGCGTCACGGCCTGCCCCCACGGCGCCATTGCGCTGGTCGATGGCATCGCCCGCGTGGATCGCTCCAAGTGCACGGGCTGTGGCCTGTGCGGCATGGCGTGCCCGCAGCGCGTGATTGCCTTCGTCCCCGGCTACCAGAACATTCTGGTGCGCTGCAACAACACCGATAAGGGCGCCATCGCTCGCAAGATCTGCGACACGAGCTGCATCGGTTGCGGCATGTGCGCTAAAAAGTGCCCTGCCGGCGCTATCCGCATCGAGGACAACTGCGCCCATATCGACGGCGTGGACTGCCTGTCGTGCGGCATGTGCGCCGTCGTCTGCCCGCATGGCGCCATCCACGACCGCACCGGCATCGCCGCCGGCGTGTAGAAGGGAATCACCATGGCACAGGAATTCACTTTTACCGTTAACGGCGTCGAGCGCACGACGACGGAGAATAAACCGCTGCTGCGCTACCTGCGCGACGACCTGCATATCCATTCCGCCAAGGACGGCTGCTCCGAAGGTGCTTGCGGTACCTGCACCATCCATGTGGACGGTGCGGCCGTCAAGGCGTGCGTGCTGACCACCGCTCTTGCCGCCGGTCGCAACATCGTGACCGTCGAGGGCCTGCCCGAGGACGTGCGCGAGGCCTTTGTGTACGCCTTTGGCGCCGTGGGCGCCGTGCAGTGCGGTTTTTGCATTCCCGGCATGGTCATGGCGGGTGCAGCGCTCATCGCCGAGGACCCCGAGCCCACCGAGGAGCAGATTAAGTACGCCATTCGCGGTAACGTCTGCCGCTGCACCGGCTACAAAAAGATTATCGAGGGCATCTCGCTGGCCGCTGCGGTGCTCCGCGGCGAAAAGCAGATCGATGAGGACCTGGAGCGCGGCGATGACTACGGCGTGGGCAAGCGCGCCTTCCGTATCGACGTGCGCAAGAAGGTGCTCGGCGAGGGCAAGTATCCCGACGACATCGACGAGCTCGATCAGCCAGGCCTGACCTATGCCAGTGCCGTGCGCTCCAAGTATCCGCGCGCCCGTGTGCTCTCCATCGATACCTCCAAGGCCGAGGCCCTGCCCGGCGTGGTGGGCATCCTGCGCGCCGAGGACGTGCCGGTCAACCAGGTCGGCCACCTTATCCAGGACTGGGACGTCATGATCGCCCAGGGCGATATCACCCGCTGCGTGGGCGATGCCATCGTGCTGGTGGTTGCCGAGGACGAGGCGACGCTCGAGAAGGCCAAGAAGCTCGTAAAGATTGACTACGAGCCGCTGGAGCCCGTGCGCAACATTGTCGAGGCCAGGGCCGCCGACGCCCCGCGCCTTCACGACAGCTTCTTTGCCTTCGGCAACACGGTGGAGCTCAAGGACAACGTGTGCCAGAGCCGTCACGTGACGCGCGGCGACGCCGCCAAGGCGCTGGCGGAGAGCG
>USKL01000140.1 GCA_900555225.1 uncultured Collinsella sp. | reverse complement strand
GCACCTCGAACAGTGCGGGGTCCTCGGCAAAGAACGTGGCGTTTTCGATGGTGTGGATGCAAGCGACTTTACCGTCCTTGAGCGCGGGGCGAATGTCTGCGGCGCTGCGTACGTTGACCATGCGGTCGTGGTTGAGCATTGCCTGGCCGCTCATATGCGCCATGATTTGCGCCTGGAAGCGCGCGGCGTGGGCGGTGGGAATCTCGTCGGGGACAAACGTGGCGAAGCACTGTGCCCACGGCGTGTTGCCGATCTTTGCGAGCGAGATGGCGCAGGCGTTGCCCTCGATGAGGTCGAAATCTTGCGGATGCGTTTCGTCGCCGGGGAAATAACCGTCGGTGCCGGCGGTAAAGCGCAGGTCGAGATCGAGCGTGGCCCAGCCGATTCGGTCGGCGGTGTCGCAGTGTAGGTCAAATACGGGATATGCCATGGTTCCTCCGGTTGCAGCGTTTCTTTGCAAACTGTCATTGAATTGTATGACTAGGGTATAGTTAGCGCCATATGTTCACGGCGGCCTGCGTTGTGCGCCGCCCTTATCACGGAGGTTACCATGTCCAACCAGGGCAAGAAGGTCAAGACCCATTATCGCGGCACGCTCGACGACGGCACGCAGTTCGATAGCTCCTACGATCGCGGCGAGCCGCTGGAGTTCACCTGCGGTGCCGGTCAGATGATCAAGGGCTTCGACGCCGCTGTTGTCGACATGCAGGTGGGCGAGAAGAAGACCGTGCACATTCCTGCTGCCGATGCCTACGGCGAGCACAATCCCGAGATGGTTCTGACCTTCCCGGCCGAGCAGGTTCCCAACATCGAGCAGATCGAGAAGGGCATGAAGCTCTTCCTGTCCACGCCGAGCGGTATGCCCGTCCCCGCCGTCGTCATTGACGTGACGCCCGAGGCCGTGACGCTCGACGCCAACCACGAGCTGGCCGGCAAGGACCTCAACTTTGATATCGAGCTCGTCGAGGTCGAGGGTTAGAGTATGCCTGAACGCTTGGTTTCGACGACATGTTTGGGAAATCTCAACGATCCGTCCTATGAACTCCTGCTTCGCCGGGAGCTGGGCGGTGTCTTTGAGGTCGATGAGCTACTGCTCGATTGGGACCAGGCCGATGTATGTGCGTTTGTGGGCGCGACGGAGCTGGGGCGCACGGTCGATGTTCGGCTGGATGCTGCCGACGGCGGTCGTCTTGCCGATGGCGACGTGCTCGCCATTGACCGTTCGGGCGTGGTGCCTGTGGCGGTTGTCGTGCGCCTGCGCAGCGCCGAGGTTTATTTGGTCGAAGTCGACCGCATGGATCCGATCGCGCTCGCGCATGCGTGCTGGGAGATCGGCAACATGCATGCGCCGCTCTTCCGGGGCGACTCGGACGAGCATACCGTGCGCATGTATACGCCGGTGCAGCCTGTTTTGGGCCGCATGCTCCGGGGTGTCGAGGGTGTTCGGCTCTCGGTGGTCACACGTGAGCTCGATGCCAGCCGACGCTTTGCGTCGAGCGCGGCGGATGTCGTTGTGAGCATGGCTCCCGACTTTACCATCGTAAAAAAGACGCGCGGCTAAGCGCGCGTATGCGCAAGACGGGCTTTGAGGGATTGCCATTCAAAGTCCGTCTTGCTGTTGATGAGAGGCTTTGGGGGAAGCGTATGGGTCTTGAGGGAATCAAGCTGATTGCATGCGATTTGGACGGCACGTTGCTGCATCCGGGGGAGCGCGAGCCGCGTTCCGAGGCCTTTGAGCTCATCGATGAGCTGCATCGTCGCGGTATCGTGTTTATGCCGGCGAGTGGCCGTCAATATGCGAGCTTGCGCTACCTGTTTGCCCCGGTGGCCGATGAGCTCGCCTATGTATGCGAAAACGGAGCCCTGGTGATGAGCGAGGGGCGTGCCGTTGTCAAGCGTTCCATGGAGCGTAGCCTTGCTATGGATATCGCGAATGCCGTGGTTGCGTATCCCCATGCCGACGTGACCCTTTCGTGCGAGGGGCACCTCTACACCATGAGCGGCAACGATGCGTTCGTCGACCATTTGCGCTATGAGGTCCACTGCGATGTGGTGGTGGTCGACCGTCCCGAGGACATTGACGAGGACGTCATTAAGATTGCTTTCCAGACGCCCGAGGTGGAGCAGCCGGCGGCCCTGGAGTATTTCGAGCGCCTCTTTAGCGACCGTGTTGACGTGATGACGTCGGGAACCGAATGGACGGACTTTATCGGTTTCGGTTCGGGCAAGGGCTCCGCGCTTGCCGATTACGGTCGTGCCCTGGGTATTTCGCCCGATGAGATGATGGCGTTTGGCGATAACGAAAACGATCGCGACATGCTCAACGTCGTGGGCCATCCTTATCTAATGGAGAGCTGCAACCCTTCTATGCGTGGCATTAACGACCGCGTCCGCTACGTGCGCACGGTCGAAGAAGAGCTGCGTCGTCTACTTGCTGAGTAGACATTTGGGACATGTCTAGAAATCTACTTTTTGCTGCAAAGTGCGGAAAGGTGGATTTTAAGGCATGTTCCAAACATCTACCTACAGTCGGGGCAGAGACCCTCGAAGATGGTGTAGTGCGACGTGACGTGCCAGCCGATTTGCTCGGACGCCTTGGCGTCGAGCTGGGCATCGAAGGGGAGCGGTACGTCGATGACGCGGCTGCACGAGGTGCAGATGATATGCGCATGCGGCTCGATCGTGCGATCGAAGCGGCTGCCGCCCGGCGTCTTGATGGAGAGAATCTCGCCGGCATCTGCCAAGAGATTGAGGTTGCGGTAGACCGTGCCGCGGCTGATCTTGTCATCCTGTTCGCGCACGGCGTTGTAGATTTCGTCGGCGGTGGGATGGTTATAGCTTTGGCGCACGGCGTCAAGAACCAGCTTTCGCTGCTTGGTATTCCTTCTTTGCACCGCCATGCGCCTCGCCTCTTTTCTATTAACGGTCGTAGGTAAATGATACCGTATTTAGCACACAATACTAATAATGAGGACTGAAACCGTCTTCATTGGCAAGTGGGGCTCGGGCCTGGGCGTCTACAAGGCGAAAACGCGTTCCCATGCGCTCGTAGGAGGCATGAAGCGCCTCGAGATGAGATAGGACGTTTGCCGGAGTTCCCTGTATCTCCATCTCGACTGAGCCGTCTTCCATGTTACGCACCCAGCCGGTGAGTGCGCGTGCCTGCGCGAGGTTGGTGTTGGTAAAGCGAAAACCAACGCCTTGGACTTGCCCCGCCCAGCGCAGGAAATAGCGCAGGGGAGTGTTTTGAGTGGCCTCGTCGCTTGCGAGTACGGTAAGCCTGCGGCGCAGCTCGAGCTCGACGTTTGATGGTTTTTGAGGCTCTCGACTGCCGCCGGTGACGCTGGAGAAGAACGTATCGAAGAGGCCCATCGCTATGCCTGCTTGCCTGCGTCGGCCGGGAAGGTAATGCCGGCCTGCTGGCGCACGGCATCCATGATGCGCAGTGAGACGAGCGTGACATCGCGGTAGTGGCCAAGCTCGTGGCGTCCCGCCGGGGTCTCCCAAATCTCTTCCTTAACGTTATCGATGCCGCCGATGGCGGTGATAAAGTCTGTGAGTTCGTATTCTATAGTGTTACTCGATTTGGGCAGGACGAGCACGCGGCCGTTGTCGCCCTGTTCGCGCGGTGCCTCGGTCGCCGAGCCGCGTACGACGTCGCCGCGATAGTCGATGCGGACGTTGCGGGGCGTGGACAGATGGTCGATCTGGATAGTGCCACGCTCGCCTTCGATCTGCGAGGGCAGCAGGTCATTCGTAATTTTGGAGTGCGCGAGCTCGACGGAGATGCGGCCTCCGCCGTAGCTGGCGAGGATGGAACCGCAGCCGTCGATGGGGCCGTGCGTGAGCTGTCGCGTGGTGGGGTCGAGCAGAGTAGTCATGCTCGTAAGGCCGGAGGGCATGCCGAAAATCTCGACCATGGGCTCGACGGCGTAGACGCCAATGTCCATGAGGGAACCCGATGCCATATTGCAGTCGAAGATATTGGTGGCGCGTCCCGCGAGAATCTCGTTGTAGCGCGAGGAATACTTGCCAAAGCGCAATGAAGCGCGGCGGATGGGGGCGATCTCGCCCAGGGCGTCCTCGATGGCGTGGAAGGCGGGATCGTGGAGGGGACGCATGGCCTCGAGGGCCACGACACCTGCTGCCTCGGCAGCGCGGAAGACTTCCAGCGCCTGTGCTTCGGTGGCGCAGAAGGGTTTCTCGACGATGACGTGCTTGCCACCGGCGATGCAGGCGAGCGCCTGCTCGTAATGGAGCGCATTGGGGCTGCCGATGTAGACGGCATCGACGCCGGCGGCTGCCGCAAGCTCATCGAGTGACGTAAAGTTTCGCTCGCCGCCGTGCTCGGCAGTAAAGGCGGCGCCGCGCTCGGCATTGCGCGAGAGCGTGCCTACGAATACGGCCTGGTCGTTGGCATTGACGACCTGAATAAAGTCGTCGGTGATCATGGACGTGCCGATGGTTGCGATACGCAGCATGTGTCCCCCTTGCGTTGTTTGGCCTACAGGACGAGTGTAGCGCGGGAGGACACAAAAGCGTGCGAAAACGCCGTTACAGGTCGCTCTCGTTAAAGCCGGTGTCGATATCGAGGTTACTGCCGTCGGCCGCCGTGGTGGCGAGCTCATCGCAGCGCTCGTTGAGCTCGTGGCCGGCGTGGCCCTTAACCCAGATGAACTCCACCTTATGCTTGCTCCTTGCGGCAAGCAGGCGCTCCCACAGGTCACGGTTCTTAACGGGCTGCTTGTTGGCAGTTTTCCACCCGCGCTTTTTCCAGCCGTCGATCCAGTGTTTATTGAAAGCGTTGACGACGTACTGCGAATCGGAATGGACCTCGACCTCGCAGGGGCGGTTGAGCGCCTCGAGCGCCACGATGACCGCCATGAGTTCCATGCGGTTGTTGGTGGTCTTGGCGTAGCCGCGTGAAAGCTCGGAGGTGAAGGTCTTGCCGGCGGGGTTGGTGTATTTG